>JABJKH010000017.1 GCA_018660465.1 Rhodospirillaceae bacterium | reverse complement strand
GACCGAACTCAGCATATGCATGTTGCCAAATTCAGCTGCTGCCTGTGTCGGAACGACTGCCCCTTCGGGTATCAGGTCCTCCAACGACCCAATCGGTGCGAGAACTACAGGGAGCCGAAGTTCGTGACCGAACAATTTCGTCCGCATGTCGATCTCACTCACATCGCGCAAAACCCGGGGGCAAAGTGCAACAGAATCCAACGCCTCACGATTTCGGTTGAAGGTCGTCTCGGTTTCGGACCCACCCATCAAGTAGTCCCAAGCACCGTCCGTCACATTGGCCCGCGCCGCCGCAACGAAGTCGTGCATGACCCTGAATTCTTGATCTTCAGCCATATTTGGAAATTCCCCAGTATTTAAATTGGCATTTAAATTGGCTCAGCTAATGGATCGGTAGTTTAAGGTGTGAGCCGAATGCCGCAAGGAATTTTGCGGCCTTTTCTTATAAGATATTGAAGCACATTATAAGGAAACGAATTTATTGGATGAGGAACGAACCAGATGGCTTTTAAAATGGAGTTTGTTGATCCGACGGGTGGGACGGAAATTACTCAAAAACATGCCGACCGGGTCGATAGCCTAAATGGCAAAACCGTCGGCTTTTTGAGCAACGACGAATGGCAGGCGTTTCGCATGATGCCGATGATAAAAGAGGCCCTGGAAAACAACTTCTCCGACATCAAAGTTCTGCCAGTGGATACATTCCCCTACGGCAACCACAACATCGCGGCAGAGGAAACCACCCAGTTGGCCCTGGACGCAGGTGTGGACGCGGTCATTATCGGCAACGCTGCCTGAGGGTCCTGCGCCACCGCCAGCGGCCGTGCTGCCGCTCAATTAGAGATACAAGGTATTCCGACTGTCACCCTAACCCGTGACGACTTTATTGGTGTTTTTCAAAACGCTGTCTCCGGTCTTGGCTTCGGTCAGGACATGGCCATGGTGACCTTTCCCATAGATTTATTTCTGGCCGACAGCGACCTCGAACCGTTGCGATTGCGCCTTGATGAGTTTTTTAAGGGCCTAACGGATTGGTCTCCCGCAAGCAACGAATTCGGACTTCAATTCCAGCCGTCGCACATTGTAGAATCTGAGACCGAAGACCAGACCTTCACAAATGCAAATAATCTCATCCTTATGAACTTGTGGGCGGATGGACTACCCGTGCTGCCCCCGACCCGTGAGCGGGTTGATTGGATATTACAAGGCTCCGATTTGGCGTCTGATCATATCCTCGGGAAATTCCTGCCGCGCGGCGGCGTCACCAATGTGGAAACCGTTGCGGTCGCGCTGGCCATGGCAGGTGGGCGCCCTGAATACCTGCCCATATTAATTGCTGCGGCGCAGGCGATATTCGATCCCCGCACGTTCCACGACCGGCTTCAAGCGGCGTCCGGAAATGCCTTTCCCGTGGTGATCGTCAACGGTCCCATCGCCAAGCAAATCCGACTCAGTGCGGATTACGGATGTCTTGGACCTGATCCTCAACGACCTGCCGGGACCAGCATTGGCAGAGCCTTGCGATTGTTGCAGCAAAATGTCGGCGGCGCCCTGCCGGGTGTTGGCAGTGTTGGTGTCTATGGCGGCATGCGAACGACCAATGCCGTGTTTGCCGAAGACGAAGACGGCCTGCCGGATAATTGGCTGCCGCATGGTTCAGAACGACATGGGTTCGAGCCCGGTCAAAGCTCTGTATCAGTTGTGTTTGCCAGCGGTGTCGCCAATATTAAACGGAGAGCAACAGGCCCAATTGAGCCCGAAGATGAAGCGCTGGAAAGCCTTCATCGAACCGCCGGATTCCTCCGAGCCCCCAGCATGCATTATTTAAACGGCTACGAAGATGGAACCCCTGGCATCCTGATGATGACCCGTGTTGCCGCCATGCAAATGGCCAAGGCGGGATGGGACAAAGAAAAAATTCAGAACTTTTTATGGGAGAATTCCCGCATCCCGCACGAAGAAATTATGCAATCCGGATGCTTTCGTTGGATCAGAGCAGACCCCAGCAAAACCGTTCGTGACAGCGAAACCATGGAGATGTGGCCGATTACTAGCCGAGCTGAAAATCTTATTATTTTGGTGGCGGGCGGTGCCCACCCGACCAACAGCTATTGGCTACAAGGATATTGCCCTTATGTCGCCGGGCAGGAAATATCTGTGCCGGGTGACTTTGACCGATTGCTAAAAGAGTCAGAACGGGACATTGGCTGCGGGGCGGAGGTTTGCCTAATTTAGGCTGACAAATTGACCAGTGACCCTGTCGGCACAGCGCCCGAACTGCTTGAACTGATGAATTGAACCAAGGCTTGGTTGAAAGAACTGCTTTGACCAAGCCCGACTTGCAATTGCTGTAATGCCAGAACCCGAGCCCCCGCTATGACCCCCGCCCGACGGAGCCGCGCCTCGCCCAGACGAGCCTCTTCAACCGTTGTAAACTTTAGGCCGTCGATGCCCAACGCAGACGAATTTAATGGCTGAGGCGTGACCGTTATGCTGCCGCCAAACCGTGTCGTTGGAATTTTAATTTGAAGGCTGCTGCTGGAAATAAAATTAGCCCCCTTCACATTCGCCGTTGCCACCAATCGATTTATCAGCCCAATCGCACGGTTTATTTGCGTCTCAATATTGAGGCCGGAAACCCGGGTCCCGTCTACGGTCAGGTTCGTGTCGGAAGCGACAACGCCGCCCTTGGTCGCGAGGTCCGCTAACTGGGTCAGTTGTTCAAGGGCCTTTTGAATTGAGGTTCCTGCAAGGATTGCCTGACTCAGGCCCCGCCGCGCATCGTTGATATCCAGCCTGATCGATTGCGTGACAAAACGGCCGGGGCTCAGGCTATCCGTAAGGTTAAAGGCGACGTTCGCAATCTTTGACGTACTTGTGGTCGGGCGAACGAATTCTAACGCCGCCCGATTGTCGAGGGCAATGCTCTGAGCCGCCACAGCATTGAATTCAATCGCCACGAGCTATCTCCAAAGGATTGTTCCCAGAAATCTTTGGGTTCAGGCGTAAATTATTCTAGCAGACTCCTCGCGCCGAATGAAAAATATTTTGCTTAGGACGAGGAGCCTGTTTCAATGGCCTTTAGAATTTTGGGCGGTGACAAGGGCAGTGAACTCATCGTTATGCCAATGGCATTTTCAACCGCATTGGCGACTGCTGCTGGTGCTGAGACCAAGGGGGGCTCCCCCACACCTCGCACACCATAAGGATGGTTCGGGTTGGGAACCTCTATCATCACAGGTTCAATCATCGGCACGTCGGAAGCAACAGGCATGCGATAATCCAAGAACCCGGTGTTTAGAAGGTGCCCCTGATCATCATATATATATTCTTCATTCAAGGCCCAGCCGATGCCTTGCACGGCAGCACCCTGCATTTGCCCTTCCACGTAATCCGGTGAAATGGCGCGGCCAACGTCTTGGAAAACCGTGTGGCGTTTGGGAGAGACGAACCCCGTTTCCGGGTCAACCTCAACATCCACCAGTTGAGCACAAAATGCAGCGCCCTGGCCTGTTGCGTTAATCTCCGAATGACCCGCAATGGGGCCACCCATTTTCGTCGCCATACCAGCCAACTGACCAAAGCTCAGCGGTTTGTTATCCCCTTTGTGAGCATCCGACGGAACCGCCTGACCAGAATCCCATGTTACGTCTTCGACTGGGATGTCCCATTTTTTAGCTGCCAGTTCGCGCAGCTTTTCAATCACTTCGCGGGTCGCATTGACCACTGCCATGCCGGTCGCATAGGTGGTGCGACTTCCCGCTGTCAGGTAGCTGAATCCAAGTGATCCTGTATCAGCGACAATGGGCTTTACCAATTCGACATCAATCCCCAATTCCTCCGCCGCCATGACGCGCATGGAGGAGCGTGATCCACCGATATCGGGATTGCCGGTGGCGATGCTTAAAGTGCCATCATCGTGAAGATTGGCAGACGCACTACTGAGCCCGCCGCCGTGTAACCAGTACCCAACCGCAAATCCACGGCCCTGATTGGCCTCTAAGGCCGCCGAATAATGCGGATGGCTTTTTGCCTGCTCAAGAACCTCTATCAAACCAATACGACTATGCTTGGTCCCCATGAGACTCTGGTCGCCGTCCTTGACCGCGTTCTTCAATCGAAGATCAATCGGGTCTATATCCAATCGCTTGGCGAGTTCGTTCAACACACCTTCTGTCGCCGAAGCAGCCATCGGCGCACCAGGGGCACGATAGGCCGCTGCTTTAGGTCGGTTGACGCACACGTCGTAGCCTGTCGCCTTCAAGTTCTCAATATTGTAGGGTGAGAAAAAGGTATCGACGGCACGGCCAATGGGTGACCCCTTGAAGGCTCCGGCTTGATACCAGATATCGGCATGCCCGGCGGTAATTGTGCCGTCTTTTTTAGCCCCAATTTTAATTTTGCAGTAGGATCCTACCGTTGGGCCCGTGGCGCGAAATACCTCTGACCGGGTCATCGCCATGCGCACCGGGCGACCGGTCATTTGTGATAAGCGAACAGCTACGGGTTCTGCATAGATCGTGGTTTTCCCACCAAACCCGCCGCCGATTTCAGACGCGGTGACCCGAATTTTTGCCATGTCCATATTGAGTAACTTGGCCAACAGCGTGCGGGCCACGAAATGCCCCTGGGTGGAGGTCCAAAGTTCCAAAGTTCCATCTTCCGATGCGGCTGCAACACAGGCCATCGGTTCGATATAACCCTGATGCACAGGCTGAGAACGAAATTCGCGCTCAATAATTTCATCCGCTTCGGCAAAGCCTTTTTCCAAATCGCCACGTTCACCGGAAATAATCCTGAACACGTTGGAGGGTTGGCTCGTCTCAGGGTCTGTGCCCGCCGTATACTGATGTTCGTGTAGAATGGGTGCGTCTGGTTGAGCTCCTTCTAATGGGTCCAACACATGCGGCAATACTTCATACTCAACTTTAATCAGCTTTACAGCTTTGCGCGCAATGGATTCAGACGTCGCGGCAACAGCCGCCACAGCATGGCCGTCATAAAGCACTTTTTCCCGCGCCATGACGTTACGTGAGATGTCATGGAAATCGTTGATGATCGGCAGGTAGGGTGGTTCTGATAACGGGTGATCGGGTATGGCCGCACTGGTCATGACCGCTTTCACACCCTTCATCACCTCTGCCTCAGACGTGTCGATTGAGATTATCTTGGCATGCGCATGCGGACTTCTGAGGATCTTCGCATGCAGCATGCCCGGCAGGATCATGTCGTCGCCATAACGTGCGCGACCTGTCACCTTGTCCACGCCGTCAGGCCGGGGAGTGTTACTGCCGACCCATTTGTAGTTACTGCCAGCTCTCGGTTTGCTTTCTTCGTTCATGATCCGCTCGCCCTCATTTCCGCTGCCACGTCCATCACGGCGCGTATAATTTTGTCATAGCCTGTGCACCGGCACAGGTTCCCAGCCAATCCAAAACGGATTTCCGTTTCCGTCGGGTCTGGATTCTTTTCCAACAGAGCCTTCGCCATATTGAGAATTCCCGGCGTACAGACACCGCATTGCAGGGCCGCTTGGTCGAGAAACTTTTGTTGCAGCGGATGCAATTCACCGCCTTTGGCCATGCCTTCAATTGTTTCAACATTGGCACCGTCGAGTTCTGCTCCTAGAACCAGACAGGAATTGACCGGACGACCATTCACGATGACCGTACAGGCACCACAATCGCCTGTGCCACAGCCGTTCTTAGTGCCAGTTAATTGCAATTCGCCGCGCAGAACGTCGAGCAATGTCTGCTCAGCGCTACACGTAAACTCAGTCTCATCACCATTGATGGTGGCGGTTATATTATGTTTCGTCATTAGCTCTTCTCCGCACGTTGCCAGGCTATCGTTGTCACCCGGCGTGCCAGGACTCCCGCCACCTTGGTGCGAAATTCAATGGTTCCGCGTTTGTCATCAATCGGGTTACAGACGCCACTGGCAGCAGATGCCAATGCGTCTAACACCGCATCATCAAGATTCTTTCCGACCAAAATATCCGATGCAGCCTCCACCAACACAACCGTCGGTGCCACAGCACCAAGTGCCATTCGCACTGCGGCACAGGTACCATCGTCGTTTAGTGATAACGAAACCCCGGCCCCCACAACAGCGATATCCATTTCCGTCCTGGGAATGAAGCGCAGGTAGGCATCGCCAGCGCGCGTTGGCGGTTTCGGCAAAATAATTTGGACCACGAATTCGTCTGGCCCCAAAGAAGTTTGGCCCGGACCCGTTACAATTTCCTCAACCGGAACTTCGCGGGTTCCGCCAGAACCAGCAATCACGGCTTTCGCTGCCGCGGCAATCAAGGCTGGTACGCTGTCAGCAGCAGGGGATGCATTACAAAGATTGCCGCCCATCGTCGCGCGACCTTGCACCTGATCCGAACCGATCAGTTCCATCGCCTCCACAACACCGGGCCACAGGGCATTTACCTCTGCGTGTTCCCCCAGTTCGGCCCCCGTCACGGCTGCACCTATTTTAATATCATCTGAGCCGACGGTAATTGCCCGGACTTCGGCGATCTTTTTAATATCGATCAACACCTCAGGCTCAATAAGGTCTTCCCTCATCTGCACCAACAGGTCCGTCCCCCCGGCAAAAATCTTGGCACCTTGGGTCCCAGCAGCCAGCAGCCCAACGGCTGCCTCTACTGTTTCCGGCGCTTCATATTTCAATTCTGTCACAGCCTTCAATACTCCTGCTCACAACATAAATTGGTCACACGTCTCATTCGACCCAGAACCATAGACATGCCCCCCAGCATAGAAAAGCCTATTTCATCAATGAGTCTCAGAATTATGGATAAAGAAATAAATATGACCAAACACGCAACCAACTTCCCATTCTCTAATTTATCTGACACCATCCCTTTTTGAAAAAAGTAACTCTACGCATCAGTTGTTTTTGGCTGCCAATTTCACAACGAGGAAAAACATCAATATGTCGCTTATTCCAATCATCACAGATGAGGATGCAAGCCCCGAACAAATGGTCCTGTTTAAGAATGCCGCGCGCTTGTTTGGGCGACTTGCGAATGCCATTCGGGTTTCTTCACACTCACCCAGAATTACACAGGTTCTTTACGGCTTTATCGTTGCCGTCAATCGGAAGGAAATTACCGGCAACCTGGATGTCCGCCCCAGATTGCTGGCAACACTGAAGACTTCTCTTTTAAACGGGTGCAAATATTGAACGGAGCATCGCAGAGGGCTCGGTCGAGCCTTTAACATAACAGATGAAACGATCGAAGCGCTGGACGGCGACTACCAAAATTCGGACCAATTCACCGTCGCTGAAAAAGCCGGGATCCGCTGGGCAGAGATCATGACCCTGAAACAATACCAAGGGGCCCCCGGTCGCCCGCCGCAACATCGGGCCGCCTTGGAAGAGCTTAAGAAATATTATTCCACCACCCAGATCGTTGAACTGACTCATTCCGTCGGCTTTTCCAATTACTGGAACCGCTTTACCGATATTTTGGAAATCGACCTGGAAGATCAAGAAAGCGTTGATAAGGGTAAACACGGTGCCGTCATCGATGTTGATCAGTATGTCGACTACATGAGCACTTGCTGGTGGAACGACCACACGCCCACTGGTGGGTAATTAGGCCTAACTAGAAAGTGCACCAAATGAGGGTGGGGACACCCGACGCTTTGAGGCCGCTTCATAAGCTGATGCGACTTTCAAGATGACATCCTCCTTTCCAGGTTCCGCTCGAAACACCAGTGAGAACGGAAGCCCGGGAGCTGGAACGGTCGTCGGTATTTCCGAAGCAACGTGTTGATAGGACATTCCGTCATCACTGAGAGCAAATACGGGATCGTATGCGGTCGTGACATAGCCCGCCGGAATTAAGACCTCGGTCAACCCGGCATTGGGGCCGTAAGTTGTTTCCATGCGTGTGTTCAACGTAGTTCCCGGTTGGTACGCACCGCCGATTTTTGCCGGTGGAAACGGCGTGTGCAGCCGGACCAACACATCCAATCGGTTTTCAAGAATCACCATCATGTCAACGCGGCGCAGGAGTTCTCGGAGCATGATACGTTCATCGACACCTTGGCGTCCGCCAAGTGGGTTTCGTGGATCGGTGACATCTTCCCAGTTTTTAAATCCGGCTCGGCCATCATCGCCCCAAAATTTGGAGCGCGCATTGAGCGCGGGGAAATCAATCAGGGTTTCGGAAAAGCCCTTTGCTTCCCAGTCGTCTGCGCGCCTTTTCAAGTATTGAGGAATGTGGAACCTAAAACTGTTCGCCAATATCTGCTGCTGAACGGTGGCGATATCCAAATTCGCGGGCGGCGATATTCTGCCATCTGCCAAATCCACCATGTAATCAATGGGCTGCATCGTGCCTGCCCCAAATGTTTTTCCGGGCTGAAATTCCGTTGGTGTAATTGCAGCGGCAAATTCTTTGAATACAGGAAGCCCATCGTCCCCTAATCGAAACAATATCTCCGGCATAAAAACCGGGACTAATCTGGCTAATGCCTGCCTGAAATCGACTTTCATGGTCTCGAGTGTGGGATCGGGTGTCCACAAGGGGTCCGTTGATTCAACCAGTGTCGCGCCCAGCTTTTTGCCGAGGATCGATTTGATTTCGTTGTCGGCTGCGGTAACAATTGGCTCTTCAGACTTCGAACTCGGATTATAGGCCATCGATTCACGAATGACCCCAATACGCAGTCCCGCAAGCGACTCTTGCTTTTGAACGTGATCGCTGTAAGGCGTACTTAAAACAGACGAACGGGGCACCGTCGTAAACGGGTCACGCGGATCGTAATATCCGTTGTCCGGCTCCTTGAGGGCATCAAGAACTTTTGCGCAATCGCCAATCGTCCGGCAATGAATGCCGCTTCGGTCACAGTAAATATCTGCCCCGATGGCACCGCCATCAAATCCGAGCATCGCTTTATGCGGTAAAATCAGCGCGACCGAATTGTGGTTCGAAGGGCCGCGACACGAAGCACGGGTTTCCTCTCCAAGACTGGCCATTACTAGGTTCGTGCTGACAGATAGCGCTGAGCCAGAACTCGACCCCAGCGACGCCGCGCGCGTGGTATCATAAGGGTTGGAGGGATTTCCTGCCCAGGTACTGCGTTGGTAACCAAGCACCGACGGCAATATCGTTTCGGGTTTATGACGTCCACCGGGATCACCCGCCCGACCATTGTATTCCGTGTTCACCGCCTTGGCGAAAATGATCGCGCCCTTTTCCCGAAGCTGGTCAACCAAGACATGATCACGCGCCGGAAAATCGATGTCATAGGCCGCATCGCCACCGCCGGTTGAACGCATGTCTTTCGTGTCGAAGGGGTCTTTAAATGAAAACACCACGCCATACATCGGCATCTTTTCAAGGTCTGGATTTTGTCCGTAGGTCTCATCAAGCTCTGCCGCCCGTTCCAGCGCATCCGGCAGTTGCCGAAATAATTCACAGACCGCTGGTGCACCCTCTGGCAATGGCCCTTCTGACGGGTGCCGATCAAAATCACCCCGGCAGGTTACCGACCGTTCACCGCGTATGTTGAGTGTTCCTAGGGCATTTACTTGGCCCGCATCCGGTTTGCCGACGATCATACCAAATTGTTGTTTAACGTCCGGGTCTGATGCCGTCGCCTCCATGCGTCCGTATTCGAGAGGCGGGCCTTTATATTTATTTAGATCAGGAAAAAGCGATGAAGCCTCAACAGTCTCTGTTGGGAAATCGAGCGCACTGCCTGCACGCACAGCACCAATTTCCGCAGCGACCGGAGTCCCGTCTTCGGTTACCAGTAGACTGGCAACCCCGTTATAAGCGTGGACACGTGCAATGTATTGTTCCACGATGGCAACACACGTCGTCTGACCGCTTCTAATCGCCGCGTGCAGTTCATTGATTGTTGCCTCTTCTAAGGAAAAAGTCGTTTGCGGCATCTTAGAGTCTTCCGTTCTGTTTTTAATTTCTTGATCCATCATCATCGTCTCCGTCATTCGCACAAGACGTTTTACAGCCTTGAGTCGATCAATTGAGTCCACCGCCAATTGCGGACATTCACCGGCTAAGCAGAACGATCAGCACTCGGGTCTTTAATTCTGAACAAAATGAGTTCCCGAATTGCCTTCAATTGCCTCAATCAAATTCTCGGGGCTCGTAATGACTCCCTTCGCTCCTCCGTTTTCAAGGTACTGTATCATGGCTAGTATTTTCGGACCCATGCTGCCTGGGTCGAAGTGATCCGCCTCGTACAGCTCGCGGGCGTGATCCAGGCTTAGCGACTTCAAACTTTTTTCTTCCGGCGTTCCGAAGTCGATTGCGACGCGCTCAACGCCCGTCGTTATGACGAAGACATCGGCTTTCAAATCTATCGCGAGAAGGCTTGAGGCCAAGTCCTTGTCAATGACCGCTTCCACACCGACTAAGTAATTTTTTTTATTTTCTATAACCGGAATGCCACCACCACCACAGGCGATGACAATATAGCCCTCGTTGACCAAAAGTTTTATTTGCTCTAGTTCGAGAATCTCCCGTGGCAACGGAGACGGCACCACCCGTCTCCACCCACGTCCTGCATCCTCTTTTACAGTCCAACCACGCCGTTCCCCACGGCCCTTAGCGGTCTCTTCATCTAATTGCGGTCCAATGGGCTTTGTTGGATTTTCAAAAGCGGGGTCTTCGCGATCGACCAAGACCTGGCTTACAACAGCGATCGACTTACGATCCAAACCGCGTTTTACGAATTCATTGTGGAGCGCGCGTTGAAACATGTAGCCGACCGCACCCTGAATATCGGCATCGGCATAATCCATCGGTACCGGAGCGATCTCATCAATGGCCAATTCCGATCTACGCAATATATAACCAACTTGCGGACCACTGCCGTGGGTCACGACGACGTTCCAGCCGGCTTCCATCAAATCCACAATACGCTTGACCGTATTGACTGCCGCCTCGTATTGATCGGGAATTGTCTGGTGCAATTCATCCACGATGAGGGAGTTACCTCCAACGGCTACGACAGCTGTGCGAATTTCCTTCGTCATCGGTCGAACTTCCTATCTGGTTAGCGTCTCCGTCAACGACATAACGGCTTGCGTGAAACAGGCCATTGGGGCCCGGGTGATACCAGCGCCAATTTGGCCGACGCCCGCATCCTTGTGAGCGATCCCAGTATTAATGATCGGCTGGATTCCTGTATCAACGACTTTGCGGACATCGATCCCAGCGGCGGTAGCTCCGAAATCAAGAGCCGGAATGGTGAAGGCGTTGTTGCGCCCGATGGTAATGGGCTGCATTTCCCGACTGCGCCGGATGGCATCGGCTGGGGTGCCGCCCACAAACTGGACAATTGCCGGCGCTGCAGCCATGGCGAACCCTCCGAGCCCGGCCGTCTCGGTGATTGCGCTATCGCCCAAATCGGGGGCTGCGTCATCGATGGAATAAGATGGGAAGTAAAGACCATCAACCACGGGAGCCGGCGTGGTAAACCATTGGTCACCGCAGCCACTGACACGAATGCCAAACTCAACCCCGTTTCGCGCCATTGCCGTCACCATGGAGCTGTTGGGCACGCCGTGCGCCGCATCAAGCATCGATTTGCATGCCGCCATCGAAACATTGAGAAAGAAATGATCATTGCCGGAAATGAACTCAATCGCCTGCGCGACATCATCCGCCGGAAGACCCGCGCGCAAGGCATGGGGCACGAGTTGCTTGAGCAGCAACCCTGTAGAAGCCGCATTCCGGTTGTGGACCTCGTCGCCCATATTAAGAGCCTGGGCCATGATGGTTTTAATGTCGATCCCATCGCTGGCCGAAGTAGCGGCACCAAGCACGCGTGCCAGTGTGTTTTGCATCCACCTGAGCCGCTCAATCACGTCTGGGCTGTTTGCGCCGAAGCGAAGGACCTTGCCAAGTCCCTCGTTCAGATTGGTGAAGGCCTGATTGCTGCCGTCCGCATCCGAGACCATCCAAACCGGCATGGAAGGACTCGTAATGCCCGCCATGGGTCCGACGGTTGCATGGTGGTGACAGGGTGCGATGGTTACCTCACCACTCTTGAGCAAGGCCTCCGCCGATTTCTCGTTATCGGCCCATCCTTCAAACAGGATGGCCCCGATGATCGCTCCATGCACTGGGCCGCACACATTGTCCCAATGGATCGGTGGCCCGGAATGCAAAATCATACGTTCGCCTATGCCCGGGATAACATCGCCTGCCCGGCCAACGCCTTTCAGGATGGGCTGGGCCGTCAGGTACCTTTCAAATGCGGTTCGATTGGCGCTCTCAATTCTCTCATTGTTCACGAGACCCGCGAGCGCCCTGGCTACCTTCATGTCTCCGTCGGCAGGCGGGCGCCAATCCACATGAACCGCTGTGCCGCCCGACTCGTTGATGGCATCGGCGAAAGATGCGAGGCCGACGTTTATGACACTGAGAGATTGTTGGGCAGTGTCGGTCATTTCCCATCCCCCAGTTTAGCTATGAAATCCCCAGTCAGCCGAACTGCCTGAGCGTTGTTACTGACGACCACCGCGCCAGCGTCCCGCAATTTTTTCTCCTGGTCCGAACGATTTTGGGGGTCCGCGTTCGTCCCACAGACAAACCCGACGAAAATTGGACTGTATGCGCCGTTTGCCGCAGCGCTGATTGACGCCGCCATCTCGCCAGCTGGGTCAGGGTGGGAACCGTATCCTGTAACAACGTCAAATAATATCACCGCGGTTTCCGGATCCTTTGCTTCCTGCAGAATTCGATCATGACGTAGCCTGTGATCGATCATCGGATGGGGCCGCCCGCGGGTAAAATTATCGTCACCAAGATCCAGAACCGTGTTTCCGGTGCTCGACCAAATATCGTTGAGCTTATGCGCGGGCGTAAGGGGCGAGGCGGAATTCACTGGGCCGATCTCAGATTCCAAAAGCAGCATTGCCTCATAACTGAACGTGCCGCCACTATAAAGACCACGGACAAACTTTTGGCTGTCCGACAAAGGAGAGACAAGTTCTTTAATCTCAGGCTCCCCCAACCCATGCCGGGATAAGTCGTTCGATAAGGCTTTATTCCCTTTCGACAATTCGACAGCTATATGGGCTGCATGTTCGAGCGTTACAGCGGGGTAAGTATTCTCCCGTCGCATGGAATCTGGTTCAGCACCCAAAAAATTCACCACAACCGGTTTGCCGCAGGCAGCTGCCACGGCCAAAACTTTTTCGGCGACTTCCTGGGCAGGTGGTTTTGAAATCAGAACAATTACCGCCGTCGTTTCATCATCAGCCAGTAAATTAAGACCCTTGATCATTGATCGTCCGCCGACCTCGGCGCTAAGGTCCCGTCCCCCCGTTCCAAGGGCCTGCGAAATGCCGCCGCCTAGGGAATCGACGAGGCAGGAAACCTGCTGCAATCCCGTGCCGGAGGCGGCGACGATGCCGATATCACCATGAGACACGACATTTGCAAAGCCTAAGGGAATGCCGTTCATGATCGCCGTGCCACAGTCAGGTCCCATGACCAGCCTGTCCGTATCGGCAGCCAATTGCTTGAGGGCCACTTCGTCCTCAACAGAAACGTTGTCGCTGAAAATCATCACATCGAGCCCGAGGCGCAAAGCTTTTTCAGCTTCCGCGCCCGCATATTCGCCAGGACACGATATTAATGCCAATTGGGCATCAGGAAGTTCATCCAATGCCATTTCAATATTGCAGGGTGCGAAGGCTTCATCCTCGCCGCTGGCTGGGCTCAACTTTTCTCCCTCAATAGAGGCCTCCGCCTCGCCAAGAGCAGCTTCCACGGAATTCGCGTTATCGCCTTGAATGGTAATCAAAAGATTGTTGGGTTGGGCAGGGACGGCTTTTTCAATTAGGCCGGCCTCGAGCAAAAGGTCAATGTTGGCCTCGGTCGCCATGATGGCGGACGCTTGGATAATGCCTGGAAGAGCACACAGCTTGGACGAAATCTGCATCAACGCGACCGAGTCGCGGTAAACGTTTGGCAGGATTTTAAATTCGGTTTGCATATCGTTCTTGGTCACGCCGCTTGTCGTTGAAGATTAAAATTTTCCACGTCAGCCACGCCTGCTAAAATTCCTAATAACATAGCCGGCCCTGAACTCTCGCCGACGGCGCGTAGATTCTGGCTGGATTTTTGAACGCACCCCTGTCCATAAAGCGCAGAAAGCATCGAGATAATCGGCTCGATAAACAACCCCTGTGCCGCATCGAAAAGCATTTGGCGACTGATATCATTGGTGGCGTGAAGGTGGCTCAGGACGTCCCGAGACAAAGCTTGGCTCTCGGGTCGATCTGGCGCCACGAGCATCGGCGCGGCGAGGAGTCCTGTCAGAGTGTCGTCCCCTTCAGGTGTTAATCCAGGCCCTCTGCCAATCAAGTCCCGCACCGAGAATTCGGAATCTCGTTCACTGAATGGACCTACCTCGAAACCGAAGGCTAATATGTCTCGTACCGAAGGACGGGAAACCGGCTTGAATTTCTGTGTCCAGACATGCGCGCCGCGAAGATCAATTGCGAGGCCACTTCCAGCGAACCTGAGAATGCCACCCCGTAAATTGGCCGCTGCACCTCCTGGTATAACCGCGTTAAACTTGAAACCGTTTGCTTCCCGGACACGGACTCCCCGAGGCATGTCGAAATAATCCGAAGTGGCGCAGGTTAACAAGCTCCCATCTGTGAGCTGGATATTACAGGTTCGGTCGAACACACCGCAGACTATGCCATCAGCAGCGGATGACGGTGCTTCACTTCCAACGGATCGTGCGGCGAGCCGCATCATATTTGGCTCCATTTCAGTGCCTTATTGATCATTCCCTGCGATCACCCTCTTCAAGAAACCCTAGCACGCTAGAGTTGGTGCCAACAATCGTCGTAAATTGACCCTTAGGGCGTCTGGCTATTTTGAGATGCGATATAGTCGCGCCAGTCGCCGAACTCAGAAATGTCCTTGTGATTGGCTTCGGCAATATCCTGCGGGAACAGAATTCCATTAACAGTTTGACCGTTATCCAATTCAACAGGTCCGCAATACAGGTTTGGCGGCTCGCCTTCTTCCACATGCCGCCATATTTCATCGCTCATACGGTACATTTCGCCGCGCACCGCGACCCCGCCTTCGGAAACCTTAAACATGCCGGGATGAATATCGTTGATCGAATAAAGCCGGTACATGGGCTTGGTCGTAAACGCCCCTAAAAACTCAGCGCCATCTAAATTTTTATGAAGTTTCAAGCCCTTCATCAATGTTCCATTTACGAATAATTCAACCGCCATAATTCGATGTTCCCTACACCAGTCTGGTCATTAATTAATTGCTGCAAAATGCGACGTCCACATAAAAGAGAGAGGGCTGGCTATGAGAAGGCCAGCCCTCGCAATGTCTTTCTAATATCTACCAACCACCGCAACCGTTGGCGCGGTGTCGTTCTTATTCTTTCTCTTTCTCCTTCGGCAGTATGATATTGAGGACCAGCGCCGTCATGATGCCCATGACGATTCCATCGCTGGTGAGAAGCCGAATCTCAGGCATAATCACGTTGAAGGCGCCCGGAGGTGCGACTTGGATTCCCAGGCCGACACCCAAGGCAACTGCAACAATCAGTGCATCGCGGCGGTCCTTTATGTTTCGACCAATAATGTCGATCCCAACCGAAGCCACCATGCCAAACATCACCAATAAAACGCCACCGAGCACCGGTGCCGGTATCAGCGCGATGGTCGCTGCCACCTTTGGAACCAGCGCCATTAGGATCAGGAACGCGCCACCGGCGGCGACCACAAAACGGCTGCCAATACCGGTCAGCGATATAACCCCGACATTCTGAGAGTACGACGTGAGCGCCATACCACCAAACGCAGCCGATATGGCCGAACCGATGCCGTCATTGGCGACAGCGCCTCGGACACGCCAGTCCTCCGATGGAACACCGACAATGCGGCTAACGGCCAAGGTATCACCCGTAACCTCCACCGATGTTGCGAAGAAACAAATTATGATGGCGATCAGACCACTGAGCCCAGGCCAAACCAAGCCGCCATAGGGGAACGGATTCGGAGCCGCAACCCAAGGCGCTGCTGCGACCTTTGAGAAATCCAGCATCCCGAACGCCGCGGCGACCAAATAACCAACGACCATGGCTGCGAACAATGACAAGGCCCGTACGAAGCCCTTGGTGTAACTGGCGATAACGACAATTAAGACGATCATCAGCAACGCCAAGCTCAGCGTCAGCGGTTGTCCAAACCCAGGTGTTCGAAAACCGGTCGCGACCATAATACCAATCTTCATCAGGCCTGTACCGATCAGGAGGATGGTCGTCCCCGTGACAATCGCCGGGAAGAACCGGCGCATCTTACCAATCAGCGGACTCCAAGCGAACTGGATGAGGCCACCGATAATCAGTGCCGTCATCGCCGCAGCAAGACCGGCGGTTTTGCCGATCGCGACAAGAGGGCCAATGAAGATGTAGAAAACACCCATGACGATAGGGAGACGCGCGCCGATAAAGCCGACCCCAAGCGCCGAAATCATCGTGCCGATGCCACAACCGATCATCGTGCCGGCAATCATATCGACTTGCGTATCGGCGGGCAGCTTGAGCAAACGCCCAACGATAAGCGGCCCCCCCACCATTGCGGTAAACATCACCAGAACATGCTGAATACCAAACAACGCGGTCTTTAACGGTCCTGGATAGTCGTCGAGTTGCAGTTCAAGCGTGGCAAAGCCACGATCTTCCGTGGCTGCTTCAGCAGCCTCCGACGTATCGGCCATAATGATTTCCCCTTTTTATCTTTATCTACCATACAGATAGCGGGTTTAGACGCGGTCCCTAACCGCGAACGCTATCTGCGTCCCTGTTGCTTAGCACCGAGTAAAAGACGAGACATTGCAAATTTAATACATTTTTCGAAAGAGTGTAAAGTGACTGTGAAGATATCTGGGCATTCAGTTAACTTCGTTACGCAATACCAAAGGAAGTGGCAACCTTCGCCTAGCCATCCATCAAAGACACCGCCGGACCTGAAAATCCGTTCAAATAAAGCCATATCGCCCACCGGTCCTATAGCAGCCTGGACGAGGCGGAAACAAAAGGTCCGCGCCTCCTAACCGCGAACACCCAAAATTGTCTCAAAACGGTGTTCTTCAACAGCCTCGGCCATTAGCGGTAGTTGGTCGCGATAATATTTGAATAGTTTCTTCGCGATACAGAAATGATCGAAGTCAAGGCCGCCGAACTTCTCAGAGACTATTATTGGCCCTCGATACAATAACAATTTTGGGGACTCTTGAGAGATGCCGGAAGACTCGATCCCAGAACTGGGTAGCGGCCAGGCGCCTAGCCCATTGCGCCCAATTGAAGAGGATCCAAGCGTAGAAATCGTCGAACGCCAGGATTTCTCGGACGTCACGTTCTTACTGAAAATCCAACACCCAATGCTGGCCAGGGCAGCCCAACCAGGCCAATTCGTAATCGTTATTTCGCACGAGGAAGGCGAACGTATTCCCTTGACGATCGCAGATTTTGACCGAGAGGCAGGCACGGTCACGCTGGTCATTCAGGCGGTTGGAAAAACGACCAAGGAAATGCAGATTAATTGCCAGACAGGGACCAGGCTTTTCAGCGTCGTCGGTCCAATGGGACTTCCGAGTGAAATAGGTGGTGTAAAGAAAGTGGTCTGTGTCGGCGGCGGTCTGGGTGTAGCACCGGTGTTTCCCCAGGCGCGCGCTTTCAAGGAAAGCGGTGCCTATGTGATTGGTGTCGTCGGATTTAGGACCAAGGAGCTGATTTTCTGGGAAGACAAATTTAAAGATACCTGCGACGAATTCATTATTTGTACCGACGATGGGTCAGCCGGAATTAAGGGCCAGGTAACTCTAGGAATCACGGCAGCAATGGAGCAACACAGCGATATCGGCGAAGTGGTCGCCATCGGCCCGCCCATCATGATGAAGGCCTGCGCGGAGACAACCCGCACCGCAGGAATCAAAACCACCGTCAGTCTTAATCCGGTCATGGTCGACGGAACCGGCATGTGCGGCGGCTGCCGGGTCAAGGTGGACGACGGGATCAAGTTCGCCTGCGTCGATGGACCTGATTTCGATGGTCACCAAGTGGACTTCGACGATCTCATGAATCGGCTCAGGCGGTTTGCCGAAGATGAAAAGATGGCGATGGAAAAATGGTCGGAATCGTGCCGTGCGGCGGAAACGCCGACGGCTTAGATAGAGGTAGCAGCAGGGTAATGGCAAAGAAAACCATCCGAACAATACCGCAAGAACGAACACCTATTCCAGTGCAAGCCCCCAAGGAAAGGGTCAATAATTTTGCCGAGGTTGCGCTTGGTTATGGACTGGATGATGCGCTTAACGAGTGCGAGCGCTGCCTCATGTGTCCGGAAGCGGCCTGTATCGCGGGTTGTCCCGTCAGCATAAATATACCGGAATTTATCGCCAAGGTAATCGAGAAAGATTTTCGCGGTGCCTACGACGTCATCGGCGACGCCAATTTACTACCGGCCATCTGTGGGCGTGTTTGTCCTCAGGAAGATCAGTGCGAAGGTGTCTGTCCGGTCGGCGATACGCTGGAGCCGGTGGCCATCGGCAGGCTGGAACGCTGGGTTGGCGATCTAGCGATTGAGAAGGGCTGGACCAACGTTCCCTATATCGAACCTAATGGTTACAGGATCGGCATTGTCGGTTCGGGTCCCGCTGGCGTGGCATGCGCCGCCGACATGGCCAAGGCGGGATGCGATGTTACCGTCTATGAAGCCTTTCATAAACCAGGCGGTGTGCTGCGCTACGGCATTCCCGACTTCCGCTTACCCAACGAGGTCATTGATGCCGAGATGGCAAACCTCACGAGACTGGGCGTCAGGATTGAGTGTAATACGCTGGTCGGTCGACTTTTCACGATAGAACAGATGATTGATGAAATGGGCTATGATGCCGTGTTCGTCGGCACCGGCGCGGGGACGCCCCGGTTCATGGACATACCCGGAGAATTTCTCAATGGTGTGCTTTCGGCTAATGAACTCCTGACACGCTGCAACCTCATGGGCGCGGGCGACTTCCCTAAGCACGATACGCCACTGCATCTTGGCAAGCACCTTGCTGTAATTGGCTCCGGTAATACGGCAATGGACGCAATGCGGGTGCCACTTAGACTGGGCGCAGAGAAGGTGAGCTGTGTTTACCGCAGAACCAAGGCCGAAAGCCCCGCCCGGGACGAAGAAATAGAACACGCCGAAGAGGAAGGTATTGAATTCCACTGGCTGACCGCACCGGTGGAAATTCTCGGCGATGATGACGGTAACGTCCGAGGCATGCGATGCATTCGCATGGAACTAGGCGAACCCGACGAAAGTGGTCGCCGTCGTCCGGTCCCTCTTGAAGGTAGCGAATTCGAATTCGAAGCCGACATGGTGGTCTACGCCATCGGCACCAGCGCCAACCCAATTATTGGCCAGACCTCCAAGCTGAAGCTCAACAAGTGGGGTTATATCGAAACGGACGATAATCTGGCGACATCAATGGCCGGGGTTTACGCCGGAGGAGATATTGTGACCGGTGGAGCCACCGTGATCCTAGCCATGGGTGCCGGACGCAAAGCGGCACACGGTATGAAAGCGTATCTCGGAATTCGTGATACCGACGCCATCTATGACCCGGAGCCGGAAGAAACGACCACCCCACTGTTTGGAATCGACCCGAAGGAGAAAAATTTTTCCCAACTTCGGCTTGCCGACTGAATAGGAATAGAGAATGAATACGAGCCTATTGAAACCTAAAAAACGACAGAAGCAGAAGACCAAGACCACCGCGAGCCCTTCAAAACAGGGCGCGGCATCGAAAAGCAAACCTGCACTGACGTTGGACGAACAAATTGTTGAAGTCGTCAGCGATTCAGGCGAGGGGGCACAACGGTGCGGTCAAGCATTTGGGTCAATTGCTGCGCGTATGGGAAACGGCATTTGGACCGTCGAAATTATTCCCGCCGAAATTCAACCTCCAGCACGCAGTATCGCCGGCACCAGTGGCAACCGTATTCGACTGGCGTCTCATCGTGTAACCAACGGTGGCGACGAGGCGGATTTAGTTGTCGGCTTTAACGAGCAGGTCCTCCTGAGCCGGGTTCAGGCTGGAGAACTCAAGCCGGGCTGCACCATTCTGCTCGAAAGTAAATGGCGCGGTGACAAGGATTCAAAAATTGCCGAGATGTATGCCGAGACGATCAAACGTCTCGCATCGGATGGCTATAAAATTATTGAAGCCAATTTAGAAGAAGAGTGCCTTAAATATGTTTCCGATCCCACACGGGGCAAAAATATGTTCGTTTTGGGCGTTCTCTGCAGCATTTATAGCTTGGACCTAGATATCGCTCGCGAACAGGTTGCCTTTATTTTTGCCAAGAAGAGCGACCGCATAATCAGTGACAATGTAAAGCTGTTGGAAGCGGGTCATGAATGGGCGGAAATAAATCTCGATATTAAATACCGAATTCCGCCGTCTGAAATCCAAAAGCCTCAAATTGTCGTTAATGGCAATATTGCGCTGGGACTGGGCGTCATGGCGTCGGGTATGGAGGTTTGTGCGATGTATCCCATCACACCGGCCACGTCGGCGTCGCATTATCTCAGCGGTGTGTTCGAGTCGGTCGGCGGGTTGGTGCATCAGGCGGAAGACGAAATCGCCGCCTGCGCATTCGCCATCGGAGCATCTTATGCCGGAAAGTGCGCCGTTACGATCACGTCCGGTCCTGGATTTTCCCTGAAGCAGGAAACCATCGGGCTCGCGGTCATGGGCGAAATTCCGCTGGTGGTCGTGAACGTACAACGCGGGGGACCTAGTACCGGGTTGCCTACGAAAGCGGAGCAGGGTGATCTACTATTTTCCTGCTTTGGCGGACATGGGGATGCACCCAAAGTGGTCATAGCTGCGGCGGATATAGAAGACTGCTTTTATTCCATGATCACGGCGCGCAAAATTGCCGAAACGTTCAATATGGTTGTCGTTGTGCTGACCGACGCTAATCTGGCATCGGCCCAGCAACCATTTGCCCGTCCTCAAATAAACGAGGAGTGGTTTGCCCCACCGGTCGATCAGAGCGCCGTCACCCACCGCGATAAACCTTACGATTGGAATGAGAAGACGGGCCTTGCTCGCCGGCTCATTCCAGGACAGCCGGGGGGTATGCATTGCTTGACCGGATTGGCCCACGATGAAATGAGCCGGGTTGCTTATAAGGCAGAGACCAACGAAACGGGCATGCGGGCACGTAGCTTAAAACTGGCGGCCTTGCAAAAAACCCTAAAGACACCAACGGTTTTTGGTGACGATGAAGGAGACCTCCTGGTCGTTGGCTGGGGGAGCACCAAAGGTGCCATTGAAGAAGCGATCAGCCGACTGCGAGCGGACGGCTGCAAGGTGTCTTCGCTGCACCTAAAGTTCCTTCAACCGATGGCGTCTGGCATCGGCGAAGTGTTGCAGCGGTTTGACAAAGTCATGACCGTTGAAAGCAACTGGTCCGACAACATTGAAGACGAAATCATCGATGCCGACAATCGGCGCTATTCCGAATTAGCGTTGTTGCTACGGGCGCGATACCTGATCGATGTCGACTGCTGGTCCGAGGTCAAGGGACAGCCGATAAAGCCTGGCTCTGTCGTTCGGGCGATCCGTGACAAGTTGCAAAAGAAAGGACCGTGACCATGACCTCTTCCGCCCGTCAGTGTCTGCTGAAATCCTTCGAAGAAGATTACACGATAGAGGACTACAAAAGCGGTGTTCCGCGCTGGTGTATCGGTTGCGGCGATAATGCCATTCTTGCCGCCGTCCAGCGGTTGTGCCGGGACGAGCAGCTCGCCCCGGAGAAAACAATGTTCGTCTCTGGAATTGGCTGTTCAAGCCGGTTTCCGCATTACATGCACACCTACGGTTTTCACGGTCTACACGGTCGTGCCTTGCCAATCGCGGAGGGCATAAAAATGCGCCGCCCTGACCTTCATGTCTTTGTTATCACGGGTGACGGCGATTGCTGTAGCATCGGTACCGCGCACTGGATACACGCCATTCGCTACAACATGAACATGACGATGATAATGCATGACAATGGCATTTACGGGCTGACCAAAAATCAGGCCTCGCCAACATCGCCGCAGGGCATGACGAGCAACACGACACCATTTGGATCACAACTGGAACCAATGAACCCGGTGAGCGTCACGCTCGGAATTCGGAACGTTTCTTTCGTTGCGCAAGCCGTCGATTGGATTCCCGAGCTATTGCACGACATCATTGCTGAAGCTTACCACCACAAGGGGTTTTCTTTTGTTCGCGTGCTTCAGCGATGCCCCGAATTTATGCCGGACAGATACGATGAATGGGTGCAGGACCCGGACCGAATGTTGCTCCTCCATCATCAGGACGGGTTGCAGTTGAGCCCGGGCGTTTCCAGCGTCTACCACCGTCAGGAGGAGCACGACCCGGCCAATAAAAACCGGGCTCGGGAAATTGCCTCGGTCAACGATCCCATTCCGGTGGGCGTTTTGTACAGGGACCCAGAGGTACCGTGCTACGAAGATTTGCGCAAACCGGACCGGTTGTACACGCCCGACATTGTCGAGTCGGTTCTCGAAAAGGAGTTCGATAAATTTACAATTAACCCGGCGGGTTAACCCTGAGGGAGCCCAAATTAAATTAGAAAGAGGGCGGACAATTGAACGAGATAAATGAAGGACGTAAAGCCTCGACCACCTCACCTTTGACGGTGGTTACATCCGGTCACGAACCGGTCATGGGGCTGGCTGACCATAGTCCCGCTTTGTTTAGCACGTATCGGGATTTGCAAAAACTGCGTTACGATTATCCTTTGCTCCTGATTAAGGAGAGTACCGAGGGCAAGTACATCTGCTCGCTCAGCAATGTTATCGACGACATTTTACAGCGTATCGCACCTCGAGGAGTTGAGGGGGAGCGGCTCAGAAAACATGGACTGGCGCTGGAAGAAGAAATACGCGCTTTGGTTTCTCAAGGCACCAAGGGCTCTCTAATACAGCTATGGGAAAAGGCGGAAACGGCGCTGCTTTCCAAAGCCAAAATTGCAGAGCGAAAGGCACTGGATGAAAGTTTTTCCGAAGCCCGCGCCGCTGTTCGTTACGGTGGAGAAGTCATCGACTGCCATAATGAAACGCCAAAGAAGATACTGTCTCATATCTGGGCCGGTGTACAAGAAGCCAAGACCCGCAAAACTGTAAACGAAATCGAAGCGTTTGCTCTCAAACTTTCCGATATTCTGAAAAGTGATTCCATGAAATCGGAACAAGCTCAAGGAGCTGACGTGCTCAAGCGTTCCGTTGGCACGGTTTTCGAAAAATCATTCGATTTCGAAGCCTTCTCCGACGTAATTACATCGGCACACACGGACGGAGTCATGCCGGAGAAACGTCGCCGGCGCATTCGCTCGGTCCTAACCGTGCTCAAGTCCCAAAAATTCGTAGGGACGCGGGAAAGCACTGTCCGCCCCGGCGCCCGTGGCGGCCCGTTTGAATTCTCTTTTAATGGGTGTGCGCGAGCCTTGGTAGCATTCCAGGAGCGCCTGCCGGACATGGCTGAGTTGGTCAAAGCTATGGCAATCGCCGAATTGGAGATTGAAAATAAATACAACGAGGCTGATCACGATCCGTATTTTAAGCAACCCGATGAAGCTTTCCTGGAGCCCGAAGACCTGGAAATGTTCCCCTCGTATCTCGTCTGTATAAATAAGGGACTCGATCGTCCGAAAGAACTGGCGGCGGTGATTTCTGCCCTGACCTCGGGCTTGCCGTTCAAGATTCTGGTTCAAAACCAAGATATCCTTGAGGATCAAGCCATCGAATCCGGACAGCTCACGTTTGGAGCTGCGGGCTCTCAACTGGCCATGATGGCAATGGGACTTAAATCTGCGTTTGTTCTGCAGTCCGTTGTGTCAGGGCTTTATCCACTCCAGCAGTCGATATTGGCGGGGATGACTGTTTCCGGTCCTTCATTGTATTGCGTATATGCAGGCCAATCCACGAAAGGATCTAAAAATACAGCCTGCGTGCTGCCCTATCTGCAAGCAGCGGCAGCGGCCGAGTCGCGAGCCTTTCCCGCTTTCATTTACAACCCGACCGCCGGTAACGATCTTGCATCGAGGATTTCCCTCGCTGGCAATCCGCAGCCGACCGACGAGTGGCCGACACATGGGCTCAACTATGCCGACCCGGAACTGCAAAGTCTTTCCGAGAAAATCGCTTTCACCTTCGCCGATTTTGTTGTGTCCGACGCTCGCTACGCGAAGCATTTTACCATCGTCTCTCATTCGGACTGGCAAGACGGCATGGTTCCCTTAAACGTATTTCTTGAACTGGACATACAGGCCTTGTCGGGAAAGGTCCCCTATATATGGGTCACCGATAAAAACGACCTTCTGCGGAGGGCTATTGTCGATGACGAACTTATTGGCGCTACGCGTCGATGCTTGGAAACCTGGAAGAACCTCCAGGAAACCGGGGGAATAAATAATTCGCATGCGTGCGGGCTGCTCGCCCGTGAAAAGGAAATTTGGGAGCGGGAAAAGGCGGAGGAATTATCGGCGCTCAAATCTCAACCGGTTTCGGAGACGCCGTCTGCAAGTCAGGCGGTAGAAACCGAAGCTGTCTCTGCATCAGAGGTGGAACAGCCTGAAGCCGTAGATACGTCAGTGGCAATGACCACAGAAGGACCCTATATCGAAACACCCCGCTGTACGACCTGCAATGAATGTACCGATCTTAATAATAGGATGTTTGCCTACGACGATAACGAACAAGCCTACATCACTGATCCAGATGCCGGAACATACCGGCAATTGGTGACAGCGGCGGAAAGCTGCCAAGTCGCCATCATCCACCCGGGCAAGCCTCGGAACGCCGACGAACAGGGCCTGGACGAATTGGTCGCCCGGGCCGAACCTTTTAACTGACACGCTGGGGAGATTACCGATGATTGCCGAATCCGTAATGCCTTACCCAATGGTGCGGATGCTCGAACATCTTGAAATCGATAGCGAGATTGGATTTGCCTTAATGCCGGAAAAAATGGCCGATGCGGTGGTCCGTTGCCGGACGTGCAAGCATTTCCATACCTGCGACTACGATGTTGAAAGTCGCTACTTCCGCTGTCGGAACCGGGATTTATTCGATCATCTGGAAGACTTACAGAACGACCAATAGGTTTTCCTATACCCGGGAAGTGATTGTCATCTCAACCGGTCGACGCAACACACGCGTTGAATCTGTCTGCCGACGTTTCAAATTTCAATGTCTTTCTTAGGCGCAAATTTTGCTAGCTAGTTGTTTTATATAAGGTTTCTTTGTAGGCAGACGTAGGCACGCATTGTCTTCAACAAAAATGCGAAATTTTATTTTATGGCACATGATGGCTGTTTTGTAACACCTATTCATACCGTGTTCGTAATGAATTAATTCTCCTGTTACATCTTTGTGAGATTATGCATGTAGTCAAAAATTTTGCACGAGATCAGAAAGGAGAAAGATGATGAGAAGCCTATTCGCAGCAATGATAGTTAGTTTAGTTACACTGCCAATGGCGACAGACGCCACAGCGGATAAGATTGAAGCAAATGTTATGGCGGCTGATCATCTGGAAGTCGTTGTTATTGACCCGCCAGCAAATTTCAAAGTTGTGGCCGTTAAGCTGGGGTATGTCATCGGGGATTCCATCATCCTTAAAGCACTATCGCTTAAAGCGACGAGAGTAAGAATTCCGAAAGGACATCTTGTCGATACAGCCATTTCGGAATTGGAAAAACATTTCCCTAGTTTAATTGTTGGCGATGGCGAGGTTTAACTCAGCCCCTTCGATCCTCGACGTAAAATTTCTAGTTCTTACAAGACAAGAAGTATCTTTAATCATAGGAGGTATATCATGACCAAGTTTCTCGTTTCAGAAGAAAATAAGGATGGCTATAAGCTGGAAGATATCCTGATGGAAGTTCGCAAGGATATGATTTATCGCTGTGAAAAGGTTGTCGATGACCACCGACCAGATGCTTTACACGTCCTCGATAACAATATGAAAATTCTGGGCTTATTAAGTGAGGCCATTAAACTTGCGACCGATTCTACCGAGACTCTTAACCGGGCGTTTGGACCCAGTATGTCAGGGAACGGCGGAGAGCCACGAATCGGCGTCCGGTAATACCAAAGTAACTGATCAACTTTTTCAAAAGATAGTGAAAGCTTCAAATTTGACCCAATGCTAGCGAAGTCTGCATTGGGTCATTTCTAAACCTAATCACCAACCCCTATGACTTCCGGTCGCCCCCATAAGCAGACATCCTGCCTGCTAATAGTAGCTATTCGCTGAAAGCCGTCGTTATTTGGTACCGTGTGGAACACCGCTTCCTAGCCATAGGCGGACATCCATATGTGAATATCGTTCTAGCTTTTTGTTCTGATCTGTTTGGGAACGGACGATTATCCATCTACAATGCAAATCCTTGCAATTGACATTCGGCACACCAAATCGATTAGGTGATAGGCACGCTTTGGTTTTTGCGGCAAGTTGTGCCATGTCAAAATAGTAAAGCAAAGCGGCTAAGGACAGTTATTGTGCGTCGACAATTCCTCTCGCAGAACCATGTGTCGCTTTTTGGCAGAAAATATTTAGTCCTGTTCTTCATATTTGGATTGTTTCTTTGCGGAAATATAGCCGTGGCGAAGGGCCAAACACAGGAGCCTGTACTCACGCCGGCTGAAAAAGCGTGGCTTGCCAAACATCCCAACATTCGATTGGCAGTAGATATTGACTGGGCTCCCTTCGAGTTCGTGGATGACGAAAAAAAGTACCGGGGGATGGCAGCGGACTACATCCGATTGGTCGAAAAGCGCCTAAAAATTAACCTAAAGGTCGATAAGGAACGGCCTTGGCCCAAAATGGTAGAGGCAGTCAAGAACCGTGAGTTGGACGCATTTTCCTTGGTTGTCAGAACACCTCAACGTGATGAGTTTGTAAATTTTACCAAGCCCTATATTTCCTTCCCAATGGTCATCGTAACCCTTGAGAACGAACCTTTCATAGACGGTATGAATGCACTGAGAAAGCACTCCGTTGCCGTTGTAAAGAGCTATGCCTCTCATGATCTTCTGGCAAAAATTCACCCGGAACTAAACCTCAATTTAGTCAAAAACGTCCAGAAAGGACTTGAGGCTGTTTCAAATGGACAGAGTTATGCGTTTATAGGCAATTTGGCGGTGGCCAGTCAGATCATACGTAAGTCGGGAATTTCTAACCTCCAAATTTCGGGGCAAACCCCCTATCGCTTTGAACTGAGCATGGCGGTTCGCAAGGATTGGCCAGAGCTTGTTCCCATCTTACAGAAGGCATTGGATTCTGTATCCCCGGAAGAACGCGAAGAAATTTATAACCGCTGGATCACGGTAAAGTTTCAACAAGAGGTCGATTACCGAATTATCCTCGCCACTATTGGCGTCGGATTACTGATAATTTCAATCATCCTCATATGGAACCGAAGGCTTAAAGCAGAGATTAAACGCCGGTTTGCCGTTGAAGAGATGCTGCTAAGCCGTGAAGAAGATCTACAACAAAGCGAACTTCACTTGAAAGAAATCATTTGGGCAACCAGCGTCGGCACATGGGAATGGGATATTCGGACCGGTGAAATGAGCATCAACGAACGTTGGGCAGAAATTGCCGGATACACCCCTGATGAACTTGCACCTGTAAAAATCGATACATGGATGAACTTAGCTGAGTCTGACGAGAAGGAGCAGTTTGATAAATCACTCGAAAAAGTCTTTTCTCGCGAACATGAAAGGTATGAACGAGAATCTCGTATTTATCATAAGAACGGTGATTGGCTTTGGGTGGTTGACCGTGGAAAGGTCGTCGAATGGACTGAAGACGGCGAACCCTTACGTATGTCAGGAACGCGTAGCGATATCACGGAACGTAAGAAACTAGAAACAATGAAAAACGAATTCATTTCGACAGTTAGCCATGAACTTCGGACGCCCCTGACATCAATTAAAGGATCACTGGGGCTAATATCTGATGGCAAGCTTGGAGCGATGCCGGTAAAGGCAACAGGTATGATAGAAATTGCCT
>JABJKH010000016.1 GCA_018660465.1 Rhodospirillaceae bacterium | reverse complement strand
CGTCTGACGTGTCTGCGATTTCTGTCTCATCTTCGTTCCCTTCGGTCACTACGATGAGCTAAAAATCCTCTCTTATGCAATCCCGCTAATTTGTTCCATAGGCGCTGACGTTAGACAAATGAGACCGAAGCAGAAACTGTCCGTCACATCTTTCGTACCTATGAGAACGTAAAATCGGTTCATGCCTTAAAAAGGACTCTTGATAAGAACGGCATTGTTAGCAAGGTCCGTATTAGCAACGCTGGAAAACAAAGTGGTGGCAACCTCATTACCAGGGGCGCGCTCTACACCATCTTGCGGAACCACCTGTATATTGGCGAGATCAGCCACAACGGCAAAGTCTTCCCAGGCCAACACACCGCCATCATCGACCAGGATCTTTGGGATCACGTTCAAACGATCTTAAACAGCAACCAAGTTCGGACCCGTACCGGGGTCGGCTGTAAAAACCCCAGTCTTCTTGCCGGACTCCTTTATGATTCTGAAGGGCAGCGTCTGACACCAAGCCATGCGGTGAAGAAGACATCGTCGGGCACCAAGAGATATCGTTATTACGTCTCAAGGTCTTTAACCACCGGCACACCAACAAACAAAGGTCTGCGAATTCCCGCCAGCGACATTGAAACAATTGTACTTAACAGATTGCATCGATTTATCTCCAGCCCAGCCCTCGTTCATGATGAGATTGGGCATCTGGTCAATGACGCGCACGACCTAAAGGACCTCAGCCTGAACGCCATCGGCATCTCTAACAAACTGAAGCAAGGCAGGACGGAAGAACGGCGGGTAATACTGAGCCAAGTTCTAAAACGAACCACCCTTCAAGAGAACGAGATTGAACTTCAAGTTTCCATTACAGGGCTTGTGAATGCACTCGGCTGCAAATTGGAGTCATGCCAGGAGGAAGACTCAAAAGATGAAACCATCCGCCTCACCGAAAAAGCCAGCCTCAAAAGGTGCGGCATGGAGATGAGGCTGATCTTTGGTGAAGCCAGTGACGAAGAACGCCCAGACCTAGCATTGATAAAATTGATATCACGCAGCCACCGCCTCATCGAACAAATCACCCAATCAGAAAACCTCAGCATCTCCGACCTCGCCCGCCAAGAAAAAGTAACCCCATCCTACATATCCAGGCTGTTTCGCATCGCAACCCTAACGCCAAGCCTGACCGAAAAGATTCTGAACGGTCAGCACCCACCAGACCTCACCGCCGCAAAGCTCATGCGCTTACCGGAATTGCCTCTATCCTGGAAGGAACAAGAAACTTCCCTAAACCTTTCTTGAACAACTAAACCGCCTACATTCCAAACGCCCCCAATTCGGGGCCTTTTTCTTGGCACATAGCCCTGAACCGTACCACCAAAATGGCCTACAGAGATATTGCCCATATTTAACCAGAGAATCGCCCCAATCGAACGGTCTCCCCAAGCCAATTGATGCATACGCCTTCGTAAGCCTTTGAAGATAAAAAGCGAATTCGGCTTATTAGGAATTGTGGGGAATTTGGTCGGTTCGCAGGGGACTGGTTGGCGGAGGGAGAGGGATTCGAACCCTCGATACGGTTTCCCGCATACACGCTTTCCAAGCGTGCGCCTTCAGCCACTCGGCCACCCCTCCTTTGGCGGACAGGTGTGTCCGCATTCGGTGCCGGAACCTACCCGAGGACGCCCGTTGCTGCAACGGTTTTGCTCGCGATTAAAATGAATATTGGTTAGAGTGTAAAAAATTGTATTTTGCCACGTACTGGGCAGGGTATGATGGCGCATGGCACCTCTATTTTTCACCGGCATTGTTTTGTTAATCGTTGCCTTCGTCTCAGCTGCGGCGGAAGGCGGTGTCCGCGCGATTTATCATATGAAGGGCCTTTTTGTATCCACCCAAGAACTCTGGAGTGCCTTGTCACCAAAAACGCTGATCTTTGCCCGGCACGCAGTCGAAGATATTTATCCCGTCCTCTGGGACCCCTTTGTGCTGGCGATTTTTTCGTTCCCCGCCTGGATTGTCGCGGGCGTGCCCGGTATGGCATTGGTGATCTATTGCCGACCTGCCAGCAAAAGATCGTCGGAGCCAATTGATGAGGAGTCGCTCTATTTAATTGACGACTTGGTCCGGAATGCCCGCTTGGAGGGGTATGACGATGAAGAGGGAGATATCGGGTCTAGCTTCGAAGAAGAAAATTACGAAGAACCCGACGAAGATGAAGAATCCGATGCCGAGCACGATAAGCGCACGCAAGAAGCCTATATGGAAGAATGGGACCCGAACGATTCGTTTCCTGAGAATATGGATCGGGAGAATCCACTCAATGAACTAAGTGAAGAGATTGACCTGAACCGTTCGGCCTCGCTGGAAAAGAAGCAACCCGAATGAATATCAATCGTCGCCTGATTTAAGCGCCTCTAGGAAGGCCGACTGCGGTATTTCAACCCTGCCGAATTGGCGCATCCGTTTTTTGCCCTTCTTTTGCTTATCCAGCAGTTTCCGTTTTCGGGTGACATCGCCGCCGTAGCATTTCGCGGTCACATCCTTGCGCATGGCTGAAACCGTGGAGCGCGCAATGACCTTACCACCGATGGCTGCCTGGATGGCAATCTTGAAGAGCTGCCGGGGGATGAGGTCCTTCAGGCGATCACAAATCGCCCGGCCGCGGGTTTCAGAGTGATTCTTGTGAACAATGAAGCTGAGCGCATCGACCAATTCGGCGTTGACCAGAATTGACACCTTGGCCAAGTCAGCTTCCAAATAGCCATCCATTTCGTAATCAAAACTTGCGTACCCGCGGGAGACCGATTTTAGCCGATCATAAAAATCAATCACGACTTCGTTCAAAGGCAGGCGATAAACCAGCATCGCCCGGTTGCCAACATAGGTCAGTTCAACCTGTTCGCCGCGGCGTTCAGTGCATAATTGAAGCACCGAGCCTAAGAATTCATCGGGAACTAAGATCGTCGCTTTGATCCAGGGCTCCTCCATAGACGCGATCTTTTCTGGCGGGGGCATGTCGGCTGGATTGTGTAGTTCGATCATGCTGCCGTCGTTGAGTTGCAGGTGATAGACCACGCTAGGCGATGTTGTAATCAGATCGAGATCGAATTCCCGCTCCAATCGTTCCTGCACGATTTCAAGATGAAGCAGACCTAGGAATCCACAGCGATAGCCAAACCCGAGTGCTGCGGATGTTTCAGCCTCATAATGAAAACTCGCGTCGTTCAGATGGAGCTTTTGAAGGGAGTCGCGCAATTCCTCATATTGGCCCGCGTCCACGGGAAACAGGCCGCAAAATACGACCGGAACGGACGGCTTGAAACCTGCCAGAGGTTCCGCAGTTTCGCGTTTCTCATCGGTAATGGTATCGCCCACTTGAGTATCGGCGACGGTTTTGATGGACGCCGTAATATAGCCGACCTCACCCGGGCCGAGGACATCAACTTTTTCAGTCTTTGGGGTAAAGTATCCGACTTGGTCAACCTGATAGGTTGCATCCGACGCCATCATTTTAATTTTCATACCGCGCCGGAGTTCACCGTCGTGGACCCGAACCAAAATCATCACGCCCAAATAAGGATCATACCAACTGTCGACCAGCAAGGCCTTCAACGGGAGTTTGGCATCGCCCTCCGGCGGTGGCAGCTTGGTCACCAGCGCTTCCAGCACGTCCGCAACCCCCGCTCCGGTTTTGGCCGAAATTTCTAGCGCTTCTGACGTATCCAAGCCGATGACGTCTTCAATTTGGGTTTTTATTTGTTCTGGTTCAGAGGCAGGGAGATCGATTTTATTTAGAACCGGCACGATTTCGTGGTTGTTATCCAACGCGAGATAGACGTTTGCCAAGGTCTGCGCCTCAACACCCTGGGTCGCATCAACCACCAATAACGACCCTTCGCACGCAGCTAAAGAGCGGCTGACTTCATAAGCGAAATCCACATGGCCCGGCGTGTCCATCAAATTTAACTGATAGGTTTCACCGTCGGCAGCCTTGTAATCAAGGCGCACGGTCTGAGCCTTGATGGTGATGCCGCGCTCGCGCTCGATTTCCATGGAATCGAGCACTTGCTCTTTCATCTCGCGATCACTCAATCCACCGCAAATCTGGATCAGCCTGTCGGCCAGAGTTGATTTACCGTGATCAATATGGGCAACGATGGAAAAGTTGCGGATATGTTTAAGGTCAGTCATTTGCTGGGCTTCTATCATTGAGGAGACTGTCTCACAAGGCCGCGAGAACGGGTTATTTATGCTTCACCTTCCGCCAAGGAACATTAATAATGGCGTGAGAGGGGTGACATATGCAGAAATTTACCTGGGCAATACTTTTCACGGTTCTGAGTCTAACCGGCGCGCCTCTTCATGCTGCTGACAAAGAACCCGGCACAATCACGACCACACGCAGCGTGGTTTCTGATACATCCTTCAGTCATCCCCATGATGTGGCGTTATCGCCAGACGGCACGCGACTGTATGTGGCCGACCTCGACAACAATGCGGTTAAGGTGTTGGACCCGAATTCCCTGAAGACAATCGGTGTTATTGGCGACAAAGACTTAGACAGCCCGCACGATGTTTCCTTTGATTCCCAAGGGCGCCTGATGGTCGCCGACAGCGGCAATGACCGAATTGTCGTTTTTCAGTTATCCGGTAACACGGGGAAGAAAATAGCCACATTCGGCAAGGGCCTGACCAGCCCCGAAGGGGTGACGCCGGGACCAAATGGCTTGATTTATGCGACTGATACCGGCGGCGGAACAGTCATTGCCTATCGAAATGGTAAGCCCATCATGAAGGCGGGCGAAAATACCACGCGCAGTATTGATGAGTTCACACGTCCCCACGATATAGAAGCCCGAGCCGACGGTAAGGTCTTCGTAGTCGATTCAGGTAATGCGCGGATTAAAATTCTCGATAAGAACTTGAAATTGGAACGTATTCTCGGAGGACCGGGTTATGACTTCAACGAACCCAAATATATCGCCTTTGATGCGAGAGGCTGGCTCTGGGTTGCCGATGAATACAATAATAAGGTCAAGGTTTTCGATCACCAATACCGCCTGATTCATACCATCGGCACGGGAACCGCTGGCACGGGGGTCAATCAATTAAGGAAACCGGAAGGTGTGGATGTAAAAGGGGATCGAGTCTGGATTGCCGATACATATAATAATAGGATACTGCTGTATCGGTTAAACATTAGCCCGTGAGGTATTACAAAATTACGAGAGGAGTACCCACCCGACTTGACGACACATAGGTACGCCCCTTAAACAAGTTCCTGGTTTAATAAGAATTTATTCATCTAGAACTTTCGAGCCGGAGAGACCATGCATTTTTCTTTTTTAGTTCACGACGAACCTGGCTCGGCCGCTTTGCGGGACGTGCACAGAACCGCGCATTTGTCTTATTTGAAAAATTTTGATGATCAGACCCTCTTCGCGGGCCCTTTTACAGACGATGATGAAACGGAGGATTTGGGCAGTTTCCGAATCCTTGATCTTCCTGACCACGCGGCGGCCGTCAAACACATTGAAGACGAACCCTACGTTACAGGCGGCATACAGAAACGTTGGAGCATCCACCGCTGGAAGGGCTCAGTGCCACACAGCTGGCGCGATTGTCCGCGCACAGAGGGCAACATTCAGGCATTATTTTATGGGCTCGATCATCCGGGGGGAATGGCAAAGCGCATTAAAAACCGCGACGCGCATGAAGCCTATCTAGAGGAACATGGCAATATGGTCATGACGCGTGGCCCGCTTCTTAATGACGAGGGAACCGAATCCGTCGGCAGTATCTGGCTGCTGGACCTGCCCGACTTGGACGCTGGTCGGAAATTGTTGGAGGGTGATCCGTTCTACAAGTCAGGTATCTATAAAGACGTCATGTTCAAGCGCTGGCGCTTTGGCCGGGTGTTTGATCGTTTTAAAGAGTAGCTAAACGTCAAATCCGGTCTGGCGACAGGCGGCATCTAGGGTATTTCGCAACAGGCAAGCTATTGTCACCGGCCCGACTCCCCCTGGGACAGGGGTAATTGCCCCTGCTACCTTTACCGCCTCCGCAAAATCCACATCACCGACCAGACGGGTTTTTCCGTCGTCGGTTTCGATCCTGTTAATTCCCACGTCGATGACTGCCGCGCCCGGTTTGATCCAGTCACCTTTGATCATTTTGGGCCGACCAATGGCCGCAATTATGATATCCGCCCGTCGGCATTCTTCCGCGAGATCCTGAGTCCTGGAATGCGCGACGGTTACGGTACAATTTTCGTTCGTCAATAACGCCGCCATCGGCTTTCCGACGATACCCGAACGTCCAACGACCAGCGCCCGCTTCCCCGACAAATCGCCTAAAACGTCTTTCAACATCAGCAAACATCCAAGCGGCGTGCAGGGCGTGACAGCAGGTTCGATCCCTGCGACGCGTCGCCCCACGTTAATCACGTTAAAACCATCGACATCTTTCTCCGGGTCGATGGCGTTAATCACTGTATCGACGGAAATAGGGTCGGGCAGGGGCAGTTGGACTAAAATACCGTGAATGCCTGGGTTCGCGTTCAATTGGGCGATCAGGGCCAGCAATTCCTCTTCAGTTGTTTCCGCGAGCAGGGTGTACTGCTGGGATTCCATGCCCGCGTCACTTAAAGCCTTGTCCTTATTGCGCACATAGATAGCGCTGGCGGGGTCTTCGCCAACCAAGACGACCGCCAGCTTAGGGGTTAGTCCGTGGTTTTCCCAAAGCCCAACAACCTTTTCTGCCACAGCTTTGCGGATATTTGCGGCAAAGGCCTTTCCGTCGATGAGTCTTGCGTCAGCCATTTGGCTCCTGTTCGATACACTTTTGTATGCGGGTTAAAACTTCCGCGTCGGTGGTTTCTATAAAAACGGTTTTTCGGCGATTTTTGCTGCCTGCCCGAATGCTCATCGCCGTTTTGGGAATTCCCCATGTCTTGGCAAGTAACTTCAATAATGCAGTGTTGGCTTTTCCCTTTTCAGGGACCGCTGTCACCGATGCGTTCAGCACCTGACTACCATCAGAAGTGGTGCGCACACCGATGATCCGGTTAGCAGATGCTTTCGGCGTTAATCTGATAGTTATCTTGATCCCCCCAGCTTCTTCGCGGACAGGCATGGCTATTTACATAAACCGCAGAAGAACCCGAAATAGCATATCCTTAATAAAGATCAGGATGAAGATCAGCACCACCGGGGATAAATCCAAGCCCCCTAAGTTTGGCATAAATCGCCGAATTTTTGCTAGGGCAGGCTCAGTGGCACGATAGGTTAAATCCAACACCAAATATACGAATTTGTTCGATGAGTTGATCACATTAAACGTGACAAGCCAGCTCATGATCACAGAGATGATCACAATCCACATATAAAGGTCGATAAGGCCCAGCAAAAGCCGGAGAAGAGGTACCGCTATGACATCCATATAACAATCCGTAACTTTTATCTTAACCGGTGCTAAACCTAGCTTCCGTCCCCAGCAGACGCAAGCCCATGAACACGGCCTTGACAGTCAAGCTCCCTATCAACATTATCCCGCCACTTTGCACCCTCAATTGGTGCGGAATGTCGATTTTAATTAATGGGGCCGTAGCTCAGTTGGGAGAGCGCCACGTTCGCAACGTGGAGGTCGTCGGTTCGATCCCGATCGGCTCCACCATTTTAAAGCTAAAGTCTATTTCTGTATCGAGGGCTCTTCTGGGACAGGTCAAATTATTTGATT
>JABJKH010000015.1 GCA_018660465.1 Rhodospirillaceae bacterium | reverse complement strand
GCGTGATGGAAGTTGAGGGCCAGGACTCAGTGGCCGTTAAACAATTCGATACCGGGTACGTTCCGACCGGAAAATCCCACCGTTTTCTCTGCAATGACGATGGGCCGATGACCATTCTATGGGTCTATATGACCGAACATGTCACCCGTACCTTTACTGAAACCGGTGAAACTGTTGCTCACCTCTCAAAAGATGACCTCGTTCAAAAAAAATAGAAAATTATGACAAAGTTTGATTACGACCTGATCACCCTCGGGGCAGGGTCTGGTGGCGTGCGCGCAACACGGCTGGCTGGTGGGTACGGCGCTAAGGTCGCCGTGGTTGAAAACAGTCGCGTCGGTGGCACCTGCGTCATGCGCGGCTGCGTGCCTAAGAAACTATTAGTTTACGGCGCCCACTTTGCGGAAGACTTTGAGGATGCCAAGGGGTTCGGCTGGAACCCTGGGCCGACGACCTTCGATTGGAGCCGTTTGATCAAGAATAAAGATGCTGAGCTAAATCGCTTGGAAGGCATCTACAATCGAATCCTACGCGACAATAATGTTGATCTTCTGACCGGCCGTGGAAAATTGTTGGATGCCCACACGGTGGATGTTGATGGCAAGTCCTATACCGCCGAAAAAATCTTAATCGCCGTTGGTGGCTGGCCGTCGATGCCGGACATCCCTGGTATCGAACACGTCATATCATCGAACGAAGCCTTGGATTTAGGAGCCCTACCCCGGCGCATTGTTATCGTCGGCGGGGGATATATAGCTGTTGAATTCGCGGGTATTTTCAATGCTTTGGGTGTGGAAGTAACTGAGATTATTCGTGGCGATCAAATCTTGAGAGGATTTGATGACGATATGCGTGAAGCGTTGGCAGCTGAAATGGAAAACAAGGGCATTAAAATCCTGCGTGAAACCGTCGTCCGCTCCATTGAAAAGACAGCGAATGGTTACTCCCTGCGGCTTGCTGGCGGGGCGATTGCAGGCGGTGAGGACTTGGAGACGGATTTGGTCATGTACGCCACCGGTCGAACGCCCAATACTAAGGATATTGGCGTGGAAGACGTGGGCGTTGAACTTAACAAAAAAGGCGCGGTTGTTGTCGATAAATGGAGCAAAACCTCAGTTGATAATATTTTCGCCGTCGGCGACGCTACCGACCGGGTCAATCTAACGCCGGTCGCCATTGCCGAGGGCAGAGCCTTTACCGAGACCAATTTTAATAACAATCCCATGACCATGGATTATGAAAACATCGCCAGTGCCGTGTTCAGTCAACCAGCCATTGGCAGTGTTGGGCTGACCGAAGGGCAAGCCCGGGAAAAGGGCGAAATTGACGTCTATATTTCCCGTTTTAAGGCCATGAAACACACCCTCAGCGGTCGTGACGAACGGACCGTTATGAAGCTGATCGTGGAGCGAAAGAGTGACCGCGTGGTTGGTTGCCATATGTTGGGCAACGAAGGGCCTGAAATCATGCAAGCGCTGGCCATCGCATTGAAGTGTGGTGCAACCAAAGCGCAATTTGATGCGACCATTGGTATTCATCCAACGGCAGCGGAAGAATTCGTGACAATGCGCGAAAAGCGGCCTGAGCACGAATAACCTTGCGGCAGGTCTATTAACTAAATTTTATTCAAAATCCCTTAGTTTTAAGGACTTAGAGGGGGCTTGAGTTAATGGCGGGCGATATTCGTACCATCACGTTTTTGTTCGCCAGTTTGCTGGTGCTGGTCAACTGCGATCTTTTTGAAGACGACCCGTGGGAGAAGATGTCAGATCCCACGAGCCAATCTACACCGGTTACGCCACCGAAATTAAAACCAATTACCAATACGCAATCTCCAAAGCTGCCAAGCGATCCTGCAATTATTATCAGTTCTGCCTACAGCCCTTTTGTTCGCGAAGGCTGCTTCAGGTGGAATGGCTCTACTCTAAGTAATGTTCTCTGGTTGGATGACACGCGGGCAATGGCGCGGGGTCGATTTTCGGAAATCAAAGGTGCATTGGCAACGGCCAGTCCACTTTGCTCCTATATCTGGTCGGCAGATTCAGAAAATAATAGAGTAAAACCGGCTCTGGTTACGGTACGTGATGCCTCAACCTTTCAATTTCTTTATACGAAAGGGGGCGGACGATACGAATATTTGCGGCGGGCCAAGCATGACGTTGTGCTTTTATTACGACAGAAGATTTCGGTGACATCCCCCACCTCCATGGATGAGATAGTTGTCGAGGATGGCCATCTGGATATTTATGCCAGCCCCAATAACTATAGTGATGCTGCGGCGTGGCTGGTCCGCGAGGATAAAGAAATTCATAAGGCCCTGCCGATCAATATTCCATTGAAAAGCTGGGAAAGCGGTGGCGAGAAGAAATGGAATGAACCGCCGTTAACCGCGCGTTATTCCGCCTACAAAAAAGCTTACTTGCTCACGCCGAACGATATAGAACGGTGGCTTGAGAAAGGCTGTGTGCCGGCGTGGTGGCTTTGGTTGAGCGGCGAAACGGAAGAAATTTGTATTCCTCCTTGGCTCAAAGACAAGACGACCGGACGGAATGTTTTACCATTAATTAAAGCCATTACGCGTGTGGGGGTGGTGGTCCAATTAGGGGGATCGGTAGCCCATGGCGCGGGGCTTTATTTTATCAAAAACCTGCGCCCGGAAATCATTCTCGTCGGTGAGGTATTTGATGGTCCTGTTGTGTCGCCCGATGGCTGCAAAGTGGTCTTTAACTATAAAAGGGATGCAACATCTGAGCAGGGAGCCTTGGTCAGTATCGATGTTTGCCGTAAGTTTTTAGGCGGCTAAAGAATGACATGTGTCGTTTGCGTACGGTTTCTCTGGAAAAACTCCTGGAAAACTAGGAGATTCAGGCGTATACGCTGTCGCCACGATTTTAGAACTAATAAATGAGGTTCAATATGTCCGCACGATGGACACCTGAGAGTTGGCAGAGCAAACCGATCTTACAAGTTCCGACCTATCCCGATGCGGATAAGGCGGCAGAAGTGGAAACACGCCTGGGGGCTTTTCCACCGTTGGTCTTCGCAGGCGAAGCACGGAGCTTAAAAAAAGCCCTGGGTGACGTAGCGGAAGGCAACGCGTTCTTATTGCAAGGCGGTGACTGCGCCGAAAGCTTTGCGGAATTCCACCCTGACAACATACGCGATACATTCCGTGTACTGTTGCAGATGGCAGTGGTTCTGACGTTCGGTGCCGCTTGCCCCGTGGTTAAAGTCGGTCGTATGGCAGGTCAATTTGCCAAGCCACGCTCAGCAGACACCGAAACAATTGATGGCGTGGAATTGCCCAGCTACCGCGGTGACAGCGTTAACGGCATGGAATTCACTGAAGAAGCACGGGTCCCTGATCCAGAGCGCCTGGTGCACGCCTATAACCAATCGGCTTCGACGTTGAACCTGCTTCGGGCGTTTGCTCAAGGCGGCTACGCGGACCTTCAAAAGGTGCATCAGTGGAACCTGGGCTTTGTTGCTGACAGTGCCTTGGGTGAGCGCTATCAAGGCTTGGCAGACCGGTTGGACGAAACCCTGGCCTTTATGGCTGCTTGTGGCGTGACGTCTGCGACGACCCCGCAAATCCGCGAAACAGATTTTTATACCGCTCACGAGGCATTACTGCTGAATTACGAACAGGCGATGACTCGTGTCGATAGCACGTCTGGTGATTGGTACGATACATCGGCGCACATGCTGTGGATTGGTGACCGCACCCGCCAGCCCGACGGGGCGCACGTCGAATTCATGCGCGGTATTGCTAATCCTATCGCTATTAAGGCAGGACCGACGACCGAAGAAAGCGAATTTCTAAAACTGATCGATATCCTGAACCCGGACAATGAAGCTGGCCGCATGACGGTGATTGCACGGATGGGGGCCGGTAAGGTCGAAGAACTTCTGCCATCCTTGGTACGCGCCGTTGAACGCGAAGGCAAAAAGATTGTTTGGGTCTGCGACCCCATGCACGCCAACACGGTCAAAAGCTCCAACGGGTATAAGACCCGTCCGGTGGATTTGGTCATGGAAGAAGTGCGCGGCTTCTTTAATGTTCACAAAGCCGAAGGCACCCACGCGGGTGGTGTTCATTTTGAAATGACTGGCCAGGACGTGACCGAGTGCACGGGGGGCGCACAGGCAATTACAGAAGCCAATCTGAGCGCTCGCTACCACACCCATTGTGATCCTCGTTTGAATGCCAAGCAGGCGCTTGAGTTGGCGTTCTTATTGGCTGAAATCCTCAAACAGGATCGCACAGTTGAGCCAGGACGGGTTGCTGCTGGGTCCTAACCGATTGGAAATGGTGCGATGTCGGATCAGGAACCCCAGAGGCCAAGAAACGCTGAGGACCTGAGCGAACAAGACATCGCGCTCAGGACCGATAACTATTTCCTAAAGACCAAGCAAACCATCAAGCGGTTTGGCGACAAGCGCGTGACCTATGCCGTCTTCATGCGCCGCCCTGTCGTCTTCACACCACGTTTGATGGTGGAATGGCTGGAGAGGGCGGCTGCCTCGCGCGGCGTCGAGTTCAAGATCACACAGAATTTTGCCGAAGGCGACTGGGTCGGTGCCGGTGAACCGCTGCTGTATATCACCGGGTCATTCTACCACTTGGTCGATCTGGAAACGATCTACCTGCAAAAACTAGGGGCCGCCTGTGTCGCGGCCTATAACGCTTATACAATGTGTAATGATCTGCCTGGGTCAGACTTTCTCGCTATGGACGCACGCCATTGCGCCGGCGAAGAAATGGCGGAATTGATGGCCTACGCTGCGTCTGTTGGATCAAAGGCTGCTGCCAAGCACACCGGTGCCAAAGGATTTATCGGCAATGCGAATGCGCTCACAGCGCATTATTTTGGGCAAGACTCTGGCCTTGGCACCATGCCCCATGCCTTGATCGGCTATGCGGGGTCTACCTTGCGCGCAGCTGAAATGTTCATTGAAACCTTTCCGGGTCAAGCTTTGACTATTCTGGTCGATTATTTTGGTAAAGAAACGAGTGATACATTGGAAGTTTGCCACCGCTTTTCTGATATGGCGGCGGATGGAAAAATCAGCGTGCGGTTGGATACCCATGGCGGCCGTTTTTGTGAAGGCCTGGACCCTCAAGCATCCTATGCGGTTCTGGAACGTCATGTGCCTAATGCCATTCGCCGGTATCGAAGCGACGCGGAACTGCATCATCTGACGGGTACCGGCGTTTCTGCGGCAGCAATTTATCACCTGCGAGAAATCTTGGACGAAAATGGCTTTTCAGAAGTAAAAATCGTCGCGTCCAGCAGCTTCAATGTAGAAAAATGCAAAGTCATGGCCGATGTCGATGCCCCCATCGATACCGTCGGCACCGGGTCCTATTTGCCAGAAAACTGGAAAGAAACCTACGCCACTGCCGATATCGTCGATTACGACGGCGTCGCGTCGGTTAAGGTCGGTCGAGAGTTTTTGTTGAAGAAGTAAACCGCAATCGTTTCTTGACGTAGTACGTAATTCGTACTAACCTTAAGTATGATCAAGAGTTTCAAGGACAAATTGACGGGGAAGGTATTTTACCGTGAATTTGTAAAGAAGTTTGCGGCCATTGAAACTGCTGCCCGTAAAAAACTTCTAATGATTGATGCTGCAGAAGAAATCACTGATCTTCTCACGCCACCATCTAATCATTTAGAAATGTTGAAGGGTGATCGAAAGGGCCAGCGCAGTATCCGAATTAATGATCAATACCGTGTGTGTTTCATTTGGAAAAACGATGGTGCGTACGATGTTGAGATCGTTGACTATCATTAGGGATTAGAACTATGACCTCGCGACATAAAAGATCGCCAATCCATCCTGGCGATATTCTCAAGACAGAGTTTATGGAGCCATTGGAACTGAGCGCAAATAAGCTCGCTTCATTTATGAAGGTTCCTCCGAACCGCATTTCCACCGTGGTGAAGGGGGCACGTTCCATTACGGGCGATACGGCTCTCAGGCTTTCAAGAGTTTTTGGGACAACGCCCGGGTTCTGGATGAATTTACAATCTCGCTACGATTTGGATATTGCAGAAGACGCTAAGGGTGCGGAAATTTCAAAAATTGGGCACATCGCAGCTTAGAAGTATTCCTTCTAATTGTCGAACTGTTCCAACACATTAATCAACACTCCACAGGTACCTGCACCATGGCGGAGGGTGATTTTGATTTCGCCCATTTCGCTTGCCAGTGCCGTCCGAAGTTTCGCGAAGAGTGCGCCCACCAATTCACTAAAGGTCTCTGGGGTTAAGCGCCAGTCTTTGGCGGCAGGGCTAAATGAGGGGTCCAGGGGCGGCAGGTTCTCGTTGATCAGATTAACGAACCATTCCGAACGTCTGTCCAATTCCTCGAAATGAAGCGCCATTGCAACCTGGGCTTCGAGGCAAAGGTCTTGGGCATCGGCTTCTTTAAAAACATCTTCCCACGTAAAATCATCTTCGCGGCCTTCGCTGACGCGTTTGATGATGGAACGGGTCCGTTCTTGGTATTCCTCAATTAAATCAGGAGTCATCATCAAATTCATGGCCTTGAAGAAGCCCGGCAAAATTCGACGTGATACTTTATGAAATGATCGGGGCGCTTCTTCGTCACTGACGAACAGGTCGTCAATTTCAGCCACGAACAAACGATCAAAGGGGTTCTCTCGGGTCAAGCTGAAATGAGATTGTTCACGGGCCCTGGCAAAATCATCCAACGCATTTTCCAGAGTGATTTGAAGGGCGTCGGTTTTCTTCTCAAATTCGCCTTCAAGGTCGTGGATATCTTGGACGTTCAAAACGCCCCCGTTTCGTTGAGTCTCTGCCGTGATGCGGTCGACAAACGATGCGGTGATGGATTCGGCCAATGCTCGAGCCTGAGACGCCAATCTTCCACCCTTGGACTGGCCAATCGCCTCAGGGAGTGGCACCGGAGAGGTTGCTGCCGATGATGGTGCGGCCACGGCAGGTTGAGCAGCTTGTTGCTGCGGCGCGGTTCTGTTTATAGCCGCAATGGCGCGATAGACCGTCTCGCTCAGCGGGATCGGCTGAGACGCGCCTGAGTCTGGCACATTTGAGTCAGAGGTATCTGCCTCATCGTCAGGGCCAAAGTTGGGGCCAGGAGGGAATGTTTCATTCATATGTGTAGAACAACCTTTTGTCCAAGCTTCGTCAACTTAACTTTCCCATTAACATTCCTAGATTTCAGTTCTCCCTGCCCGTTGACAGGTAAAGAGCCGCCGCCTAGTCTTCCGCCGTTTCAAGCTTGTTTCTCCCGCATTTCAGCCAACAGCGTGATTTTATGACAGAAAGCCTAAACATTGCCTTAGCGCAGATCAACCCGAGGGTTGGTGATGTCGATGGAAACATTGACCTTATCCGGAAAGCCCGGGCCAAGGCTGCTGCGGACGGCTGTGATCTTATTGTAACAGGCGAACTCGTGGTGTCCGGCTATCCGCCAGAGGATCTGGTGCTAAAGCCAGCGTTTCAAGATCATGTTGAAGCGACCGTTAAGGCGTTAGCCAAGGAAACCAACGACGGGGGGCCAGCTCTCCTGATCGGCGCGCCGTGGCGGCAAAACGGCGACCTTTATAATGCCGCACTATTGTTGGATGAAGGCCGGGTGAGTAGCTTGATGCTGAAACATGTTCTTCCCAACTATGGCGTATTTGATGAAATGCGGGTGTTTACAGCGGGGCCTGCGCCGGGGCCGCTGATGTTTCGGGATGTCGCCCTTGGCGTGATGATTTGTGAAGATATGTGGACCCCGGATGTCACCGAATGCCTGGACGAAACGGGTGCAGATATTCTAGTTGTCCTGAATGGGTCACCCTTTGAGGTCGAAAAGACCGACACGCGCTTGAACCTGGCGACGGCGCGCACCTTGGAATCCGCGCTGCCGCTAATTTACGTCAATCTTATTGGCGGGCAGGATGAACTGGTGTTTGACGGCGACTCCTTCGTCCTAAGCGCGGAAGGTGAAGTGCGGGCGCAGTTGGGGCAATGGGAAAGCCAAACGGTGGTGACCGAATGGCACAAAGGCCCGACAGGAAAATGGACCTGCGAGAAAGGTCCTATCGCGGATCGGCCGGGTCAAATGGAAGCGATCTACCGAACTTTGGTGCAGGGGCTGCGTGATTATGTCCAGAAAAGCCATTTCCCAGGGGTATTGATCGGCATGTCGGGCGGCATTGATAGTGCGCTGAGTGCTGCGGTCGCTGTTGATGCCTTGGGGCCAGATGCCGTTCATTGTGTGATGATGCCGTCGCCTTATACGTCAAATGACAGCCTGGAAGATGCCGCCGCCGCATGTGGCATGTTGGGAGCGCGACTGGACAGCATTGGGATCGGACCCGCAATGAAAGCGTTTGAGGAAATGCTGTCGGGAACATTCGAGGGTACTGAAACCGATACGACAGAAGAAAACATCCAAGCTCGGTCGCGGGGCATTACACTCATGGCGATCAGCAATAAACTTGGCTACATGGTACTGTCGACCGGCAATAAATCTGAAATGTCGGTTGGGTATGCAACGCTTTATGGCGATATGTGTGGCGGGTATTCGGTGTTGAAAGATGTTTATAAGACCACGGTATTTGAATTATCTCGATGGCGTAACGAAAACAAACCAGGTGGTGTGTTAGGGCCTGACGGGCCGGTCATGCCGATGCGGATTATTACCAAACCGCCGTCCGCAGAATTAAAGCCGGATCAGACGGACCAAGACACTTTGCCGGATTATGCTGAACTTGATGATATTCTGCACTGCCTGATTGAGCAGGAAATGTCGCGCCACGATATTGCAGCGAGGGGCCACGATATGGCAATCGTGCAGAAAATTTGGCGAATGCTCGACCGCGCCGAATACAAACGCCGCCAAGCACCGCCGGGGGTTAAGATCAGTGATCGAGCCTTCGGTCGCGATCGACGCTATCCGATCACCAACGCTTTTACGGGCCAGTAAGACGAAAAAGGAGAACATGATGATGGGTCTCAGAATTTTATGCATCGTATTCGCATTCTTTTTCTTTGCCACCCCCTCTCACGCGGGTCATCAGGACAGCACGGTCACGGTTGCAGGTGTGGGAGAGGTCCGTGTTAAACCCGATACCGCCTCCATCTCCGTCGGCAGTATCGCAACCGCTTCTGCCGCTGTAGAGGCGATGGCCAGAGCCTCAAGGGCGATGGAAAAAATTATTGATGCAGCCGGCAAGGCTGGGGTCGCAGATAAGGACCTGCGAACCCAGACCGTGTCCGTCTCACCAACCTACAAACGAACAAATAATAATCGCGGCCAAAGACCTGAAATTTCGGGCTACCGTGCCCAGCAAAGACTGCGCGTAACAGTTCGAAAAATCGCCATGGCCGGGGAAATTATGGATACCTTGGTCAAAGCCGGCGCAAATGAGGTGGGCGGCATCAGCTTCTCAGTCACCGAGCGAGCAGCCTTGGTTGATGAGGCCCGCAAGAAAGCAGTCGCAGCAGCCCGCCACGCTGCAGACATTTTGGCGACGGAGGCGGGTTTGAGACTTGGAGCTGCGCTTAAGATCGAGGAAGTATCGTCGTCACCAGTCCAGTTCCGCCAAGAACGAATGATGAGCGCGCAATCCAGCCGCGTGCCTGTCTCGCCCGGCGAAATTGCTGTTTCGGTCCGTGTGCGTGTGGTTTTTTACCTTGTGAACGCTGACCGGACGAAATAACCAAAGCCCATGACGATACATCTCTACAACACTCTATCGCGCACCAAGGAGGCGTTTGAGCCTCTAAAGCCAGACACTGTGGGCATGTATGTCTGCGGGCCGACGGTTTATGACTACGCCCATATTGGCAACGCCCGACCCGTGGTCGTATTCGATGTTTTGGCGCGGTTGCTAAGGACGCGGTATGCCAACGTGACGTACGTGCGAAACATCACCGACGTCGATGATAAAATCAATCAGGCGTCCTTGGACACTGGCGAGCCGATCCGATCCATTACCGAACGTACAGCCCAAGCGTTTCACGAAGACATGGTGGCCTTGGGTGATCTTGGGCCGGACATTGAGCCTCGCGCGACCGAGCATATAGACGAAATGCTCCAGCTGATCGAGAAACTAATCGCCGCAGAGCACGCTTATGTATCGGACGGGCATGTGTTGTTTCAGGTTTCCTCGATGGCGGAATACGGCAAGTTATCAGGTCGTGACCCGGAAGAACTGCTCGCCGGTGCGCGGGTGGAGGTTGCCGATTATAAGAGAGACCCCGGTGATTTTGTGTTGTGGAAACCGTCCGAGCCGGAACTGCCTGGCTGGGACTCGCCCTGGGGGCGCGGTCGACCAGGGTGGCATTTAGAATGCTCAGCCATGAGCCAAAAATACCTGGGCGTGACCTTCGATATTCATGGCGGCGGCCAGGATTTAATTTTCCCCCATCACGAAAACGAAATTGCACAGAGCGTTTGCGGCCATGGCGGCTCGCCGTTTGTACGCTATTGGATGCACAATGGGTACCTGCAGGTCGAAGGCGAGAAAATGTCCAAATCCTTGGGCAATTTTTACACCGTCAGAGATCTGACTGCGGAATTCCCAGGCGAGGCAATTCGTTTCGCATTGTTGTCCACGCACTACCGCCAGCCTATGGATTTTACCAAAGATGGCATTAAGCAAGCCAAAGAAACCTTGGACCGATTTTACGGCGCCCTTCGCAATGTAAGTTCATTACGAAATCAAAACAATTATCCGATACCAGATAAAATTATGGCCGCACTCTCTGATGATTTGAACACACCGCTGGCGATCTCGCACTTGCATGAATTGGTCGGGGCCTTGAACAAGGCAGAGGCTGAAGACGAAATAGCGGAACTTAGCGGATCACTCTTGGCGGGGGCGGAGGTCTTGGGCCTCCTCGCTGCAGACCCAGAAGATTGGTTCAAAGGGCAGACTTCAGATGCAGAGGGGGGGCTGGATGCCGCTGCAATTGAAGCCTTGATAGAAGAACGCACAGCGGCGCGGGCCGCTAAGGATTTTGCCGCATCAGACCGAATCCGCGACGAATTAGCAGACCAGGGGATTGTACTTGAGGACGGTGCTGACGGTACGACGTGGAAACGCGTGTAAGCGGGGAAGCGCGGATAAAACCTTTAACGATTTAACAGATCGTCAATTTCGTCCTGATCCATGGTGACCAGGGAGCCGTTAATGCTGGCACCAGCCCGATCCATCAGAGTTTGAATTGTCCGAGTTGAATCAGAAACCATCAGCCGAAGATGGTCAGCATCACCTGTTCCCATCACTTCTTCAGCGCGTTCGATGGTAACTGCAATTAATTTATCGATGGTTGAAACCGTTTTTTCAAAGGGCTGCTTGTAGCGGGCAGGGGAGTGCTCGTAGGCATCTATTGCCAATTCCTTGTCCGAAAATGTGCTGTCCCGAAAATGATCAGGATAGGATTTGGGAGCCCATGCCTTGGCTTCATCCAAAAGCTCAGGCATATCCGGAACCATTTCCAGAGTCATGACGATCTCATTGAAATGATTGAGATAATCAGTCGCCAGCAAGGTCTGATCGTTGATGTTGGCGTCTTTGACTTTTTCCTGAAACTCAAGAAATTCGGCGCTATTTTCAGTATCTGTCATGTTTAAATTGGCGGTTTCGTTCATCGTCGATTGAACGGGGTTCTCGTCCACCTTCTCACTCGTTTGTTCGGTCGCCATGAGACCTAATCTCGTGCTAATTATTTTATCATGCAAGCATTTATAAAATATGAGACCATACATATCAGTTTTTTAGAGCAATGCTAAGCGCCAAATAAAGGTTTTACTAAATTTTTGGCTGCTATGGTAATCCCTTGAGCGACCGTTACAAATTAGGCATTCTCCCGCCTTTCGAGGAACTGAACATAAGGAAACGCCTTCGTGAGCGATAATCGGGTTTATTTGTTCGACAGTACGTTGCGTGACGGGGCCCAAACGACGGGCATCGACCTGAGCACGGCGGACAAGGTCGCCATCGCGCAAGAACTCGATCGCTTGGGAATTGATTATATTGAGGGCGGTTGGCCGGGCGCCAACCCAACCGACAATGCGTTCTTTGAAGCCCCGCCTAAGCTAGCAACTTCCAAGCTGGTGGCCTTCGGCATGACCCGCCGCGCCGGACGTAGCAAGGAAAATGACCCGGGCCTGAAGGCCATGTTGGGGGCAGGAACCCGAACCGTCTGCATGGTTGGGAAGACCTGGGACTTCCATGTGAAGGCGGCGCTTGGAATTGAGAACGCCGAGAACGTCTCCATGATTGCGGACAGCGTGGTCGAATCCCTGAACGAGAAAGATGAAGTTATGTTCGATGCAGAGCATTTCTTTGACGGTTATAAGGACAATCCGGAGTTCGCGCTTGAATGCCTTATGGCGGCGCATGATGCTGGGGCGCGATGGATCGTTCTATGCGACACCAACGGTGGCACCCTGCCTCATGAAATCACGGAAATCGTCACGGAGGTTATTAAGCATATTCCCGGCGAACGGCTTGGCATTCATTGCCATGATGATACCGGCAACGCCATCGCCAACAGCTTGGCCGCGGTCAAGGCAGGTGTGCGCCAAATTCAGGGAACCCTGAATGGATTAGGCGAACGCTGCGGCAATGCGAACCTGATTGCTCTCATACCGTCCTTGGTCTTGAAGATGGGATATGAAACGGGCGTGAGCGAGGAGGGTCTATCGCAACTGACACATGTTAGTCATTTGGTGGATGAACGTCTGAACCGGATTCCGGACCGTAGCGCGCCGTATGTCGGTGAATCAGCCTTTGCGCACAAAGCGGGCTTGCATGTCTCGGCGGTGGAGAAAGACCCACGTTGTTACGAACATATTAGCCCGGAATTAATTGGCAACCGCCGCCACATCGTCATTTCGGATCAGTCAGGCCGGTCAAATTTATTGGCTCGGTTTCGTGAAATTGGGCTGGATATTGATCCCAAAGATCCCAAGGTCATGCGTATTCTTGAAACCGTGAAGGCGCAGGAATTTGAAGGTTATTCTTACGATGGTGCTGAAGCCAGCTTCGAGCTTCTGGCCCGTCGGGTTATGGGTGAGGTCCCGGAATATTTTCGTCTCGCCAGTTTTCGGGTGATTGATGAGCGGCGCTGGAACGCCAAGGGTGACCTTGTCACCCTGTCCGAGGCTACGGTTAAACTGTCGGCTGATCGTCAAACAATTATGGCGGTGGCAGAAGGCAATGGACCCGTTAATGCGCTTGATGCAGCTATTCGCAAGGTGTTGATCAACTACTACCCACAGCTGGAATCACTCCGTCTCGTTGATTACAAGGTACGCATTCTGACGTCAGGTGACGGCACGGGCGCTGTGACCCGGGTGATGATCGAATCAGCCGATGGGGTTGGCGAAAATTGGTCCACGGTCGGTGTTTCTGCCAATATTATTGACGCGTCTTACAATGCGCTTCGGGACAGTATTGTTTATAAGCTGTTTCGCGATGGTGCTAAGGCTGTCGCCGCCTAATGGCGGGCACTGATCGTAGCCGGCGCCCGGCAAAAGCGAGTGCTAGCGGGGATGCTGCTGTTCCCGTCTTTATCCTCATAGAACCACAACTCGGCGAAAACATCGGCATGTCGGCTCGTGCCATGCTGAACTGCGGCCTCACCCGATTACGATTGGTGCGCCCGCGCCAAGGCTGGCCCAACGAACATGCGGTCGCCCCTTCATCCGGCGCGGATGTTGTTCTGGACGGCGTTGAAGTTTTTGAGACAACCGAAGAGGCTATCGCTGACCTGGAGCTTGTCTACGCTACGACGGCGCGCACCCGGGACATGGTGAAACCCTGTGTAACCCCCTTTGAGGCTGCTGAGGAAATGGCGCCGTTTATAGCCGAAGGCGGGAACTGCGGCGTTCTATTCGGTCGCGAGTCCCGAGGGCTGACTAATGACGACACAACCCTAGCCGACAAAATTCTTTCGGTGCCGCTTAATCCTGCATTTCCATCTTTAAATTTGGCCCAGGCGGTGTTCGTGATCGGTTACGAATGGTTTCAGAGAACCACCGACATAAATCTTTCCGGCGTTCATATACCGAAAGATACGCGCCCCGCTAACAAACAAGAACTCACCAACATGTTCGAACATTTAGAAGATGAATTGGAAGCGGGTGGTTTCTTTCATGTGACCGAGAAAAAACCGATCATGGTGCGCAGTATCCGAAACGTTTTTCAGCGCGCGACTATGACGGAACAGGAGGTGCGAACGTTTCGGGGGGTTATTAAGAGCTTGGCGAACATTCACCGAAAAAAAGGCTAAATACGTTCTGAGAGCCAAATTGCCAGCCGCGAGCCTTTTTTAATCACGGCGGTAAGGGCTTCATACCCAGGCGCTTCTTCAGCGCCATGTTCAAGCCCGGTGTCCCGGTGTTCAACCTCTTCTTGGCGGAACTTTTCGAAGGTGTCGCGAAGTTGGGTTTCGTCTTTCTCAGACTCTAATTTTTCAACTTGTCCGGCATAGTGTTCGTCAATAACTTCCTCGACCGCAACGGTGCAGGCCATGGCAGCCTTTTCACCCAACAACGCCGTTCCCGCCCCCAGCGCAAAACCTGCCAGATGCCAGAGCGGCATAAGTGCAGTGGGTCGGACCCGACGTTCGGCGACGAGTTTATTAAATTCGTCGAGATGGACTTCTTCTTGTTCGACCATTTTTCGGATGGTTGGCGCTGATGCGCTTTCCCCCAGCACCGCTAACTGACCTTCATAAATACGGACCGCGCCATACTCGCCCGCATGATCAACCCGGATCATACGCTCGATCAATTCTTCCTTGGTCGGGTCGCCAGGCAGGCGGCCTTTGTATGTCTCGCTCATGAGGGTGTTCCCATCTTTCGCAGTCCAATAAACGTTAGAATACCAAGACCTAGTGAAAACACCACATTGTAGCTTGCCATGGAGATTCCGAACAGAGTCCAATCCACATCGTCACAAGCTTTTGGTTGAAACTGTTGCAGGGATTGCAGCAACTGTTCTGAGGTGATGGCCCCGGTGATCGGCTGGCCGCCACAACTGGCGGCAGACTGCCACCAGTGCTGTTCGACGCCAACATGATAGAAGGCGATCCCGCCGCCGATCAGAAACGCCAAGCCGCATACGCGTAAGATCCAAACCCGCGCGGGGCTTTCAGCAGACATGAAAAGGGCTATGAGACCAAGGACGACATTGGCGGCAAACGGTACCCGCTGATAGAGGCAAAGAATACACGGCTCCAACCCGAAGCCGTATTGGGCCGTATAGGCAAGCAACAAAGAGCCGACAGAAACGGCGACGATTGCCGCCGATAAATCCCGCGGCGAATTGATCTGTAGGCGTGCCACGTTTGAGCAACCCTTATCGAATGACCGTATAGCGTGCCAACTTTTCTTCATTCGGCACAATCCCCAGTCCTGGCCTTTCGGGCGGTGCGATATGACCGTCGATGACTTGGATGGGGGTATCGGTAATATCGTCCGCCAAGTAAGGCGTCGACATCATAACGTCCCAGTCCACCTGGGGCACAACAACCCCCAGATGCGAAATCGCGGTACTGGCGATGCTGGTATCGGCCATCTTGCCGGATAGGTTCACCCGCATGTCCAAGCCAACCATCAGTTTGGCCGTCTTCATGACTTCGGAAGGTCCTCCGAGCTTGATCGGTTTCAAGCTGCCACCGTGGGCAGCGCCGTTTTCGTGGTGACGTTTAACATCGGCCTGGGAATGAAAGCCTTCGTCTGCACCAATGAGAATTGATGTCGCATCGGCACAGGCTTTCATGCCCTCAAGGTCTCGGCCATGAACGGGTTGTTCAAAGAAGTCCAAACCGAATTCACCGGCTGCTGCCGCGAACTGAACCGCGTCGTCGCGGTTGTAGCCTTGGTTGGCATCAGCAGAAACCCGCATCGGTGTGGGTAAGGCCGTGCGAATATCCTGCGTTCGTTCGATATCGCGTTTCAGGCCCTTGACCCCGACCTTGACCTTGAACGCGATGTAGCCTTCGTCGGCAAACTTTAGAGCGGCCTCCCTTTCGTTGCTGCCTTCATCGGCGGAAAGAAGTTTCAGAACTGGCATGCGGTCGCGGAGTTTCTCCCCAAATAATGCATACATCGGTTTGCCGACCTTTTGCCCGGCAATATCCAAAAGAGCGACCTCGACCGCGGACTTCGCCCCCTCGTTGCCGTACATTAGGTCTCTTATGATATCTGGGATGGCGGTGACGTCTTCGATCTCCTGGCCAACTAATGGCACGCCCATGAACTTAGCTGCTGCGACGCTGCCTTCCGGTGTTTCGCCGGTCATGGTTGGGCCGGAGGCTGATTCACCCCAGCCAACAATGCCATCAGTGTCTTCTATTCGGACAATAAGATTATTCGCCGTCGGGATCACGATCCCCGACATGACGACCGGGCTGGTCAGTGGAACCGAAATCGCAAACGCTTCTAACTTGGCAATTTTGAACATAAGATTTTCTCCCTTAGTGAAGAAACTTAAGCGCCACGAACCCGCCAAGCAACAACACAAAGAAAGCAATTGTCAGCTTGCCAAGGTGCGCTTCGATAAAAATACGGATGGGTTGGCCGAAGTACCACAACAATCCAGCTACCAAAAAGAACCGCGCCCCGCGTGATAATACGGAAGCAATGGTAAAGACCACAGGGTCCAATTGGGTCACACCGCTGGCAATGGTGATGACCTTGTAGGGGAATGGCGTTAGCCCGGCACCACCAACGATCCAGGCCCCCCATTCGTTGTAATAGCCCTGAAACTGAGCAAATTTATCGCCATAGCCATAGAAATCTAGCAAGGGTTGGCCGATTGTTTCGTACAAAAAGTACCCAATACCATAGCCGGCCATGCCGCCAGCAACCGAAAAAATCGTACAAATTGCTGCGATCTTCCACGCCTTTTCACGTGCTGCTAAGACCATGGGGATGATCAAGACATCAGGTGGAATGGGAAATACTGAACTTTCAATGAAAGCGACCGCAGCCAGCACCCAAAGAGCATGGCGGTGGCCGGACAGTTCAATGGTCCGTTCGTACAAACGTTGAAGCACGAAGTAATCCCCCCAAAATATGAGCTAAGGCAATATTCAATTTCGGAGCGGAGATGTATCAGCCTCCTTCGTTCAGAGCAATCATGTATAAAACAAAAAAACCCGATTGAGCCTCGGGGGCGGATGGTGTATCAGTCTACGCCGTCGCCGAGATTTACATCTCATGTATTTGATTTAGGCGATCCAAAAATGTGCCCCTGTGGCGGAACTGGTAGACGCGCGGGATTCAAAATCCCGTTCTCGCAAGGGAGTGGGAGTTCGATTCTCCCCGGGGGCACCATTTTTGACTGGCTATAGTCTCGGTTGTTGCAGGTCCGCTTTGAGGTTCAGAGCGGACTTTATTCTTGGGGCGTTGTTTAGGCTACTTTTGGCCGGAAGAGGACAATTTAGTGACACAGGGTTCGTACCGAAGGGGTTGATACTAGGAATTTAAAAGTTTCTCTATGGCGGGCGTTACCCGCGCATACTCTTTATCCATCTCTACAAGTAAATTGGGCAAATCACTCATCTTATCGTTCGCCGCACGGTGTTCGACCGTCCGCGCAAATTCCGATAGTTCAATTGCGCCCAATGTCGCACTGTTTGATTTAATCCGATGGGCCAAGCGCTCGACCTTTTCTGTGTCTCCCTCTCCAATAGCAGACGTCATTTCTTCGTGTAACTGAGGGATTGTGACAAACATATTCTTCAGAGTATCTACATAGGGTTCGGACAACACAGCCCTTGTATTTTGAATGACCTCGACGGCGCTTGCCGAAAGGATTCCTGAGGCATCCTTTGGCTTCGCGGCAGGTGAGTTGGAAAGTGCGCTTAATTCCTCAGCCGAGAGTTCTATCGAGGTGGGCGCGTCACCAAAGGCGGCGGCGATGCCGTTCATTACGTCGTCCACCTTAAACGGTTTGATAATGTATCGTAGGAACCCGACGTCTTCGGCCTTTTCGAGATCGCGGTTCATGGCGTTGGCACTGACCGCAATCACGGGAATATGCGATGTCGCCTCACTATGTTTTAACTTCCGTGTTGCGTCGATCCCACTCATACCCGGTAGGTTTAAATCCATTAAGATTAGATCAGGAGGATTTTTGTTTATTGCCGCCAATCCTTCCTCTGCCGTTTCCGATGTCTCTAACGTTAGATTCGGCGCTTTTTTTATAATCAGATTCATGAGATTTACGTTGGCCGGATTGTCCTCAATATAAAAAATTGATTTAGGGGCCTTAAGCGATACGGTCGCGGTTGCAACCACTTCATGTGCGGAGACACGCGCCCTGTTTTTATCAACCTCAACGACATCATCGCCGGCATAGGGGAGGTCCACCCAGAAAGTACTGCCTTCGCCAACAGTACTCGTGACACCAATTTCACCGCTCATAAATTCAACGAGTTCTTTTGTAATGGTGAGGCCAATTCCGGCCCCTTCGATTTCGCCACTCACATTGCTCAAGCGTTCAAATGGAGAAAATAATTTTTCGAAGTCTTTCTCGGCAATTCCTTGACCGGTATCGGTTACTATAAAGCGAAGTGTGTTATTTTCAGTCATCGCGCAATCCAAGATGACCGATCCTCCTGGCTTGTTGTACTTCACTGCATTGGAAATTAGGTTCAGAAGAACTTGCTTACACCGTGTGACATCCGCCATGACTGCCGTCGTGTCAGTGCCGGAAATCCTATTTTCAATCGAAACGCCAAATCGGGTGCCCAAGGATTCTGCAGCCAATATACATGGCGCAACGATGGTGTTGATCGCGACGGGCTCAATCGACATGGAAAGCTGGCCCGATTCAATCTTCGCAAGTTCTAGAACTTCGTTTATGAGGTTCAAAAGATGGTCGCCCCCATCAAGAATATGTCCCATCGCCAAGCGTTGGTCCTTGTTTAACGGATTTGCGGGATCATCCAGCATCTGCCCAAACCCAAGGATTGCGTTTAAGGGGGTGCGCAGTTCATGGCTCATTGAGGAGAGGAAGTCAGACTTCGCGGCGTTGGCCTCCTCAGCTACATTCTTTGCGTCACGCAATTGGCCGGTGTGATTGACCACGGCGTCCACCATGGTGTTGAGCCCTTGTTGGATTTGACCAATTTCATCATTCTGTTCCACTGAGATGTGTGTTTCATAGTTTCCCGAAGTGGTATCTCGAAGGTAAGAGAGGGTGTTATCAATCCGACGATTTGTACCCCGAAGCATTAACTGAAATGAAATGTAAACGACCAAGATCAATGCAGCAGTAACACCTAGAGAAACCCACAAGAAATATTTTGCTTCTCCAAACAACTCGCTCTCGTCAATCGAGAGAATGATAAGCCAATCCCATTCTTTGGCATGCGTAAAACTAACCAGCAGGGGGACCCCTTTTTGGTTGTAACGCAATGTACCCGAATTATTTGTCCGCATCGATTTTAGGAAGGTCGACCGAAAGGGGCTTTCGATTGTTTGTATCGGACGAAAGAGCACCTTTCCCTTTCCATCGATCACCGTAAAGTGGCCAGTGTTGCGTATACGGTACTGACGTAGGTAATCAATGATGGCTGTTTGCTTCTCTTGGAGTACGAAACTTTTTACACTCTTAAGGCCGATCCCCTCCAATAGCTGGGTATCCTGCGTTTCAGCAATTGCCTTATCTATATCGGCCTTAACGTTTTTTAAAATTCCCTGAAACAGTGTCGCCTCTGTTCTCAAAATTAGCTCTTTGGTTGCCAGGCCCCCCAGACCAAGCATAAGAGCGCCGATAATGATCAGCGTAAAAACAACTGTTAGATTTATTTTTTGACGCAGTAACACCTATTTCCTCAATTTCAGCCGTCTCGCCAAGGCATGGAGGACTTTGTATTGCGCGTTCACAAATATGCGGGTTCCCTCTGGCGACTGAATTGAAGCTATGGAGCCAGTTGCTTTGACGAGGTTTTTCCAAGTGCGATTATTCTTAACCTGCTGCATAACCCCCGACCACTTTTGCATCAAGTCCTTAGACATCCCCGGGGGGGCAAAGATAGCGCTCCAGCCAACCACGCTCTCTAGGTCCGCCAGTCCCGCCTCCCGAGCTGTCATGGTGTTGGGCAAAAATGAATGCCGGGAAGGGGTGTTGATCAGGAGCGGGCGAACCGAACCCTGTCGAACGAGGTTCATCGCACTGGAGAGATTGCCGATGGAAAAGTCTACCTTGCCGTCTGCCACGGCCTTTATCCCGGCACCCCCACCTGAAAACAGGGCTGCCTTGGCGTCTGTTGCGGGATTGGCGACGCCGCCTTTGTCCATTAGCAACAGTGCTGAGAGATGTTGCAGATTGTACCGGCCAGGAATTGCATACTTTAAGGTGCCGGGTTTACTTTTAATAGCCGCAAGCAATTGCTTTACATGGGTATAGGGGGAATTCGAAGAAACGGTTAGCACTGTCGGATTGATTTCCAATAGGCCCAACATGGTGAAATCATCATATGCGTAAGGTAAATTAGTACGAACGGCAGCGGACCCCGTTATGGAACCAATTCTGGCCAATGCTAGAATATACCCATCGGGTGATGCTTTATGGACCGTACTCATACCCTTGATCCCCGCATTGCCAATAACCGTACCAACAGAAATCGGTTGTCCAAGGTATTCTGGGGCGATGGCCGCAAAAAGTCGCGCAGCGATATCCGCAGCCCCGCCCTTGCCGTAGGTGACGGTCAATTTCACAGGGTGACTAGGATATGTCTCTGCCGCCAATGATGGGGTGGCAACGCCAAGAAGCATAAAATTTATAATTAACAAAAATGGTAAAGTTGATAATGATCGTTTCATAAAACCACCTCACGCTATAATTCATTATTTTTGGTTAGGACGTTTAAGTTTAACCTAGCGTAAACAGGCACCCAACCAATAAGAATCTGTAATCCGGCGACCACTCTCTAAGTACGTTATTTGGGTATAAGAATTTCATTTTCCAAGTCAATTTTCATCTCTTGAGACTCACCTTAGAGAGATTTGGTCGTGCAGGCTATTTTAAGAACGACCGCGACATGCCGTGTAGCAATCTTAAAACACATCAACGCCTATTTAGGCATTGCAGCAACTGTGTAAAACACGCTTTTGGTGAAAAGTGATTGCTTGCAACCCGATAGGCCTCATCTCCCAAACGAATGCGCTCATCAATTGACCCGTGCAGTCTGCGAAGATGTTTCTGAAAATCTTCAGCGTTCTCAGCCATCAGATAATATTCCTCTTTTTCTTCAGGTAATCCCATAACGGAATGTCGAGTTGAAATCAGCGGCAATCCGTTTCCAAGAGCCTCGATCGTTTTGATCTTAAAACCCGCACCTTGCTGTACTGGGTTCACAACAATGTCGATCTCGTCATAAATGGTGTCGTCGCTTTCGACGAAACCCCGAATATTGACAGTTTGATCTGTTGGCGGGTCAATACTAACCCCAACGTCTCCATAGATATTGAGTTGCATGCCCAAGTCCTGAACCGATGGCCAGACATCTTGAATAAAATCGTTCATCGACGAAATATTAGGCCCGTAGCGACTACCAATAAAACCGACAATACGGGGCTGGTCACGAATATTGCGCTTGGGAAAGTCGACGGGATGCGGTGCCAGGACTAATCTGTTTGAATCAAAGTTCTCTGAAACTTTTGATAGGTCGTCATCTTTAATCAGAATTATCAAATCAAATTTTTCAAGTATTTTGAGTTCATCTTTGAGCGAAACATGAGGTTTTTCAGTCCCGTCAATGGATTTTAAGCTTTGCGACCGCTCACTGATCAAATCGATTGTATCGACGGCAGTCAGGACGTTTGCGGGTACTGCCGGTAACAACTTATACAGGGGCGCATGAATAAAAATTGCGGCCTCTATTTTTCGCTCTAATAGCGTTCGCGACAGAGATCGCAGGAGTTCTTTGTCGCTTGCCATAATTGCGTGAACAGCTGGGTATTCTTCCATGTATGTCTTAAATAATTTAGTCTCTTTCCAATCGTCCAACTTCCAGGCGGTCGGGCGCTCGACGATGATGACCAAAACTTCGGCAAATTGACTTAGAAATTTAACCATGGCCCGAACACGAGCTCGGTCGCCCGCACCGGGATGCCAAAGAGGAAGATGAGTGATGACGGCGATGCGCTCCATATTTATAATAGAAGCTAGATTTTGAAATAGTTCAATACGATCTCGAGTAATTTTAAATTGGACTGGGAGTGAAAATTTTGAATTATTCTAGAATAATTCTGGGAATAAATAATGGGATATGACGGCACGACCCGCCGCGCATTGGTCACCGGCATTAGTGGTCAAGATGGTGCTTATCTTAGCAAAACTCTTTTAGAAAACGGATATGAAGTGTTTGGCGGACATCGTCGCTCGGCAACACAAAATTTGTGGCGGTTAGATGAACTCGGCATTGCGGACAAAATCAATATTGTAGACCTGGAGCTAACCGAATATAGCAACATTCTTAATACGGTTCGCGATATTGCACCCAGCGAAGTTTACAATTTTTCATCACAAAGCGATGTTGCCGTTAGCTTCAAACAACCCATTTTTACGGGTGATGTTGGGGCGTTGGGGGTTGCCCGTATTTTGGACGTCATACGCGCCACAGATCCTTCTATTCGATTTTATCAAGCGTCCAGTTCAGAAATGTTTGGCATAGCGCGAGAGAAACCACAGTCCGAAGAGACACCTTTCCACCCTCGGAGTCCCTATGGTGTCGCCAAGGTTTATGGGCATTTGGCGACGATCAATTATCGCGAATCCTATGACATGTTCGCCGCCGCAGGCATTGCGTTTAATCATGAATCTCCTTTGCGAGGCGTCGATTTTGTCACGCGCAAAATTACCAGTGGACTGGCGATGATCCTCAAGGGTCAGGCTAAATCAATCACGTTAGGAAATTTAGATTCTATGCGGGATTGGGGCCACGCTGCGGACTATACACACGGCATGTGGCTGATACTTCAACAAGATACGGCGGACGATTATGTGCTAGCCACGGGAAAATCCCATAGTGTCCGCGAATTTGTTGACCTTGCCGCTCAAGCTGCGGGACTCAATTTGGAATGGTCGGGTGAGGGGCTAAATGAATGCGCCATTGATCGTAAATCTGGAGATACAGTGATTAAAATAGACAAAAAATATCACCGCCCTGCAGAAGTAAATTCTTTGACCGGTGACGCATCAAAGGCAAAACAAAAACTCAAGTGGCGATGCAATTATAGTTTTGAACAATTGGTCTCGGAAATGGTGAAATCCGATATAGACTTTCTAGAACGGCACGGCAGATTTTTCTGACCCTTACTTAAAATCTACGGATAGCGGAAACAAAACTTAGGAATGTCTGCTTGTGAGGTGTAATGCGGAAGTCATTTAGGAGTGGTGATTAAGTCCTAAAATGGCTCGAAGCAGTCACTCAGAAACGGGTAGGGTAAAGAAAAATGTGCTGCCGACGTCAACTTCAGAATCAAAATCGATTTTGCCGTTATGTTTCTCAATAATCGACTTGGAGATATTTAATCCCAATCCTGTACCACCTTTCTCTCGGCTGTCCGAGGAATCTACCTGGGTAAATCTTCCGAAAATTTGCTCTCTATATTGTTCGGGTATTCCTGATCCATGATCAGAGACAGTTACCCTCGCAATCTGGCCTTGACGACTCACTGAAATTCCAACATCTCTGCCTTTAGGGGAGAACTTTGCAGCGTTGGACAGCAGGTTTGCAATCACCTGAACAAGACGGTTGGCGTCGCCCTCTACGGTTATTTTAGGGCCAAGGTCTGCAAGGACAAATGCCACCCCATACTCGTCTGCATATCCCTTGTTGGTCTCAACAGCATCCGCCACTAGTTCTGTGAGGTTAAGTTTTTGAAAATTAAACTCCAGGCTACCAGATTCAATTTTCTCCATATCTAAGATATCGTTGACCAGATTGATGAGCCGGTCGGTATTTCGATAGGCAATTTCTATCATGCCTGTTGCCTTTTGGGGCATTGCTCCAAGCTTACCATCCGATATAAGTCCCAATGAGCCTTTGATCGATGTCAGAGGGGTGCGAAGTTCATGGCTAACTGTCGAGACGAATTCGTTCTTCATTGATTCCAGCTTCTTACGTTCCGTAATGTCGCTGCGCGTTCCCGACATGCGCAAGGGTTTTCCCTCTTCAGTCCATTCGACGACTTTTCCCCGGTCAACCACCCAAAGCCAATCACCGTTCTTGTGATAAATACGAGATTCTCGTTCATACCGCTCATGTTCACGGGAAAAGACTTTTCTGAGTGATTTATCAAACTGCTCGATCTCGTCCGACTCAGCCAAGTTCATCCACGTATCTATTTTAACCGGTGCGAGTTCATCAGGTGTGTATCCGGCAATTTCTGCCCAACGTTCATTAATGCTCATTTCGCCGGTCTGAACATCCCATTCCCACGTACCAACGCTGGTTGCCCAGATGATTTCTTTCAAGTGGAGTTCGCTATTTTTTAGATCTTCTTCCCGCTTCAGAAGCATCTCTTCAACGGCAAACCGGCGTTTAATCTCTGCTTTAAGCCATCGGTTCCATAGGAGGATGATTGAAATAATCAGTAATCCGACGCCAATAATGGCAAGGATAATTCGGTAATCGACCTCTTGCTGAAACTTTAGCTTGATCCAGCGGTTAAAAATCTCTTCGCGTTCTTCCGGAGATATCGAATCCAGAGCCTTCTGTAAGATGGGAACAAGCTCCGGCCAATCCTTGCGAACCGCCATGCTCAGTTCAAAGCGATAGGGGGTTTGCCCGGAAATTTGGAGGTTCGAAATTCCCGATTTACGTATGACCTGACTGGCCACCGCCAAATTGCCGATGAACGCATAACTCTGCCCATTTGAAACAGCCTCAAGTCCCTTTTGGACATTTTTGACTAAATTGAGTTTTAGCTCAGGGTGATTCTTAACTAGAAGGTCATGAGAGGCGTAGCTCTTTACGACGGCAACGGAGTGCTTCCGCAGCGCATTCATGCCGGCGATGAAAGGTTCGTTCTCCAAGGTAACGATGACCATTGGGAAGGAAATATAGGGCTTGGTAAAATTTACAAATTCATCACGTTGAGGCGTTTTGACGACCAAGGAAAATGCGTCTAGCTCACGGTTCTTGACGGCCTCTACCATTTTGGGCCAAGGCCGTTCCTTATCGACCTTTAGGATTATTTTTAGGCGTTTTTCGACCAACCGGATGTAGTCCGCAGCCATTCCTCGGTACTTTTTTGTGTCATCCCCATCGGCGCTCTCCCCAGAGCCGCTCGAGACCCCGGGAAGGCGCTAACACCCCCCCCCGTCCGCTGGGCCTGCCCGGCCCGATCTCACCGCCGACCCTCTCCTCCGCCT
>JABJKH010000014.1 GCA_018660465.1 Rhodospirillaceae bacterium | reverse complement strand
GGCCGCGCTCGACTTCTTCACGCTTGGTACCGCGTAGCAAGGCGCCGATGTTGTCGCCCGCTTCGCCCGTATCAAGCAATTTACGGAACATTTCAACACCCGTGCAGATCGTCTTCTGGGTCTCTTTAATACCAACGATTTCAACTTCTTCACCGGTCTTGACGACGCCACGCTCAACACGACCCGTGACAACCGTGCCCCGTCCAGAAATCGAGAACACATCTTCAATCGGCATCAAGAAAGGCTGATCAATCGGACGGTCCGGCTGCGGGATGTACTCATCAACGGCCTTCATCAGTTCCATGATCGAGTTCTTGCCGGTTTCTTCGTCGCCATCTTCAAGCGCACCCAAGGCCGTGCCCGCAACGATGGGAATATCGTCGCCCGGGAAATCGTAGCTCGACAGAAGCTCGCGAATTTCCATCTCGACCAATTCAATCAGCTCTGGATCGTCAACTTGGTCAACTTTGTTCATGTAGACAACAATCGCCGGAACACCAACTTGGCGCGCCAAAAGAATGTGCTCACGGGTTTGAGGCATCGGGCCATCAGCAGCCGACACAACCAAGATCGCGCCGTCCATTTGCGCCGCACCGGTGATCATGTTCTTCACGTAGTCGGCGTGACCCGGGCAATCAACGTGGGCGTAGTGACGGGCTTCCGTCTCATACTCAACGTGCGCCGTCGCGATCGTGATACCACGCTCGCGCTCTTCAGGTGCCTTATCGATGTCGGCGTAGTCCGTGAACCCCGCGCCACCAGATTCCGCCAAAACCTTCGTGATCGCCGCCGTCAGTGTCGTCTTACCATGGTCAACGTGACCAATCGTGCCAACGTTACAATGCGGCTTATTACGCTCAAACTTTTCTTTTGCCATCTTACTAACTCCGTACTCGTCGTCTTAAAATAAACTCTAAATTCAACTCTAAGTTCAACTGGCCAATTTGGTCTGAATCTCTTCAGACACCTGGCGGGGAACTTCTTCATAGTGATCAAAGAACATGCTGAACTGGGCGCGTCCTTGGCTCATGGAGCGCAAAGTACTGACATACCCAAACATGTTAGCGAGCGGCACTTGGGCAGAAATCACCCGAGCGTTGGCCCGCTGATCCATGCCTCCGACTTGTCCGCGACGGCTGTTCAAATCACCGATAATATCGCCCATGTATTCTTCAGGCGTAACAACTTCGACCCGCATCATGGGCTCAAGCAACTTAGGTCCAGCTTGCCGCATGCCTTCGCGGAAGGCTGCGCGGGCAGCAATCTCAAAAGCCATGACACTTGAGTCAACATCGTGGGATGCGCCGTCATAAAGTGTCGCTTTGAAATCAATCACTGGGAAACCAGTCAAAATTCCCGAATCCATCGCGCTGGTGATACCTTTTTCAACGCCCGGAATGAATTCTCTAGGAACGTTACCGCCAACAACCTTGCTTTCGAACTCAAAGCCTTCTCCGGGATCTTGTGGCTCAAACATAATCTTGACCCGTGCGAACTGACCCGAACCACCCGTCTGCTTTTTATGGGTGTAGTCACAATCGAAGGGCTTCGAAATTGTCTCACGATAAGCAACTTGCGGCGCGCCAACATCGGCTTCAACGTCAAATTCACGCTTCATGCGATCAACAAGAATTTCGAGGTGAAGTTCGCCCATCCCTTTAATCACGGTCTGGCCGCTTTCAAGATCGGATGTTACCCGGAAGGACGGATCTTCGGCAGCCAATCTGGCTAATGCCACGCCCATCTTTTCTTGATCGCTCTTGGTCTTGGGCTCCACGGCGACTTCGATAACGGGCTCTGGGAACTCCATCCGCTCCAAAATGACCTCATCACTCGGATCACAAAGTGTATCACCCGTTGTGGTCATCTTAAGCCCGGCAAATGCGATGATGTCGCCGGCAAAAGCCTCTTTAATTTCTTCACGCGAGTTGGCATGCATCAAGAGCATTCGGCCAACGCGTTCGCGTTTTCCTTTGACCGTGTTGGTCATGTTGTCGCCTGCGTTGATTTTGCCTGAATAGATACGCGCGAAGGTCAATGACCCAACGAACGGATCCGTCATAATCTTAAATGCCAACGCGGAGAATGGCTCTTCATCAGAGTTATGACGTTCAATCTCGTCGTCTGAGTCCGCTTTAACACCCTTAATCGCAGCAACATCGGTGGGTGCCGGCATGTAATCAACCACAGCATCCAACAGCGGCTGAACGCCTTTGTTCTTAAAAGCGCTACCATTCAGTACCGGCACGAAGGCACCCGCGTTAGTTCCGGAACGAATACATCTAATGATCGTCGCTTCGTCAGGCTCATTACCTTCAAGGTAAGCTTCCATGACGTCATCGTCCTGTTCGACGACGAGTTCCAGCATCGTTTCACGATATTCGGCTGCGCGGTCTGCCAAGTCAGCTGGAATATCGACGTATTCGAATTCTGCGCCTAAGGATTCATCTTTCCAGATGATCGCCTGCATCTTAATCAGATCAACGACGCCAGCATAGTCTGCCTCACCACCAACAGGCAGTTGCAGTACAAGCGGCGTTGCGCCAAGACGATCAACCATCATATCGACACAGCGATAGAAATCAGCGCCGGTCCGGTCCATCTTATTCACAAAGCAAATACGTGGAACATCATAGCGGTCGGCTTGCCGCCAAACAGTTTCTGACTGTGGCTCAACACCAGCGACACTATCGAAAACAGCAACCGCGCCATCAAGCACGCGAAGCGAACGCTCGACCTCAATCGTGAAGTCAACGTGGCCCGGCGTATCAATGATGTTAATTCTGTGCTCACGCCATTCTGCCGTCGTCGCCGCAGATGTAATCGTGATACCGCGCTCTTGCTCTTGTTCCATCCAGTCCATGGTAGCGTTGCCGTCGTGGACTTCGCCAATTTTGTAGGATTTTCCAGTATAATAAAGAATCCGCTCCGTCGTCGTCGTTTTACCGGCGTCAATGTGAGCCATGATACCGATGTTACGGTACTTATTTAGAGGATGAGTGCGAGCCATGATCTAAAGTTCCTCTAAACCTACCAGCGGTAATGAGCGAAGGCTTTATTAGCTTCGGCCATTTTGTGAGTGTCTTCGCGTTTTTTCACGGCGGCACCGCGATTGTTCGCGGCATCCAACAACTCACCGGACAAACGTTCCGTCATCGTGTTTTCGGAACGTTTCCGAGCCAGGTCCACAATCCAGCGGATTGCAAGGGCTTGACGACGCAATGAACGCACTTCAACAGGCACCTGATACGTCGCGCCACCAACCCGACGCGAGCGAACTTCAATGGCCGGCTTAACGTTATCGATGGCTTCATGAAAAGCCTTCAGCGGGTCTGTGCCAGCTTTCTTTTCGATGATGTCAAAGGCACCATAAAGGATACCTTCAGCGACGGATTTCTTACCATCCAGCATCAGACAATTGGTGAACTTACTGACCACCAAATCGCCGAATTTCGGATCCGGGATAATTTTACGTTTTTCAGCTGCGTGACGTCGTGACATAGAAAAATTCTCCCTTACTTCGGCCGCTTGGCGCCATATTTGGAACGCCGCTGGCGTCGGTCAGCAATACCCTGGGTATCCAGCGTGCCACGAATAACGTGGTAGCGAACACCCGGAAGGTCTTTAACACGACCGCCGCGGATCATAACCACGGAGTGTTCCTGAAGGTTATGGCCTTCGCCGGGAATGTAGCTCGTGACTTCAAAGCCGTTGGTCAGGCGAACCCGGGCGACCTTACGCAAGGCAGAGTTCGGCTTCTTCGGTGTCGTCGTATAAACACGGGTGCAAACTCCGCGTTTTTGTGGACACGCTTCCAAGGCTGGCACTTTATTATGCCCAGCAGGCTTTTTACGCGGCTTACGGATTAACTGATTAATCGTCGGCATTCGCTCTCGTTCCTAATCTCACGCTTATTTAGCGTAGCTAAATCAAACGGCTAAATCACACGCCTATACCTTGGCGGCAATTTGCCAATACAAAAAAGGCCCTCCGCAGAAGAGTCCCAGCCCTTCCGGAGGTCCCGGCACGCCGCCATTTGGCGCAAATCGAAATTTCAAGTTCTCAGTGGAAACTGCGTCTGGCCCGATAAGGCCACCACCAGTCCCCTGTGAGGAGTGCCGGATACTAGTCAGACGGGTTTCCCCAGTCAAGCAAAAGAATAGCGCTTTTTGAGGACTTTTTAATAAAACTTGGAGGGCCACGATTTTAACACCGTGACCCTCCGTTTGAGTTCATTTATTGCCTAAAATCCGCCAATTTTTGGACGAATCTTACCGCCATGCGCTTATTCAGCAGGCGTAGCCTCTTCAGCTGCCGCTGCTGCCTTCTCCGCAGCGGCCTCCAATTTAGCTCGTTCCTTGGCGGCAACAACCTCCATTTCCGAATCGCGGTCCGCAGCGACTTCACGGAATCGGTTCATTGTTGCGCCGGTCCCAGCAGGGATCAAACGTCCAACAATCACGTTTTCCTTGAGCCCGTTCAGGGTGTCGCGCTTGCCAGAGACCGCGGCCTCCGTCAGCACACGCGTTGTTTCCTGGAACGATGCTGCAGAAATGAACGACTTGGTTTGCAGGCTTGCCTTGGTAATACCTTGTAAAACTGGATCGCCTTCAGCCGGCTTACCTCCGTCTTTAACGGTTTTTACGTTGGCTTGCTCAAACTCGATCCGGTCAACCAGTTCCCCGACCAAGTAGGTCGTATCACCCGGCACCATGATTTCCACCTTTTGCAGCATTTGACGCACGATGACTTCAATGTGCTTGTCATCAATGCCCACGCCCTGCAATCGGTAGACTTCTTGGATTTCGCTGATGAGGTATTGCGCCAAGGCTTCAATCCCCAAGACCCGCAGAATATCGTGCGGCACGGGGTTACCATCCATCAAAGGATCGCCAATTTGAACGTAATCGCCTTCCTGCACACTCAAGTGCTTACCCTTCGGTAGCAGGTATTCTTTCGGCTCATCACCCTCGGTTGTCGGAACAACAACAATACGACGCTTGTTTTTGTAATCCTTGCCGAATTCAACCCGGCCTTCCGATTCTGCGATAACAGCATAGTCCTTAGGCTTCCGAGCTTCGAACAATTCCGCCACCCGTGGCAGACCACCGGTAATATCACGGGTTTTGGCAGATTCACGCGGAATACGCGCCAACACGTCACCGGCAAATACTTTTTGACCTGGCGATACAGACAGAACCGCATCCACTGGCAAGAAGTATCGAGCTTCGAGATCGTTCTCCAACATGATGACTTCGTCTTTATCATCACGCAAAGTGATCCGAGGCTTGAGATCCGCACCCTTCGGTTGGGACTTCCAGTCGGTAACAACAGTGCTCGAAATACCCGTTGCTTCATCCATACGTTCCGTCATTGAAACGCCATCAAGCATATCAACGTAATTGGCGATGCCTTCTTTCTCGGTGATAATTGGCAGAGTGTACGGGTCCCACTCAGCAATCACATCGCCGGTTTTGATCTTAGCCTTATTTTTCACCAACAGTTTGGCACCATAAGGAATACGATGTCTTGCCCGTTCCCGCTTTTGCTTATCGGTTAGAACCGCTTCGGTATTCCGGCTCATGACGATCTCAACACCGGCGCTATTTTTAACCGTGCTGCAGTTGAGCAATTCGACCTTACCCTCGATCCGAGATTCAATTTGGGATTGTTCCGTACCACGTTGAACAGCGCCACCAATGTGGAAGGTCCGCATGGTGAGCTGGGTTCCCGGCTCGCCAATGGACTGAGCCGCAATAACACCAACGGCTTCACCTTCATTGACCTTCGTGCCCCGAGCCAGATCACGGCCGTAGCAGACGCCACATGTGCCTTGAAGCGATTCACAGGTCAGGACGGAGCGAATTTTGATCGATTCAATTTCTGAGTCATCAACAATACTTTGATGCTCCTCGACGATCATCTCACCCGCCTTAACGATGGTGTCGCCGGTTGCCGGATCGATCAAGTCTTCCGAAACACAACGACCAAGAATACGCTCACTTAAGGCTGCGACGACTTCACCGCCATCCATCATACCGGAAACGGTGATTCCTTTCTTGGTACCACAATCTTCCTCAACGATGATGCAGTCCTGTGCAACGTCGACCAAACGCCGGGTCAAATAACCCGAGTTTGCTGTTTTCAAAGCAGTATCAGCCAGACCCTTACGGGCACCGTGGGTGGAGTTAAAATACTCCAGCACGTTCAGGCCTTCTTTGAAGTTCGAAATAATCGGCGTTTCGATAATCTCACCGGAAGGCTTGGCCATCAGGCCGCGCATGCCCGCAAGTTGCTTCATCTGTGCCGCTGAACCACGAGCACCTGAATGGGCCATCATGTAAACCGAATTTATCGGCTCACCCGGCTTCGGTGTCGAAATCCGCTTCATCATTTCGTTGGCAACCAAATCCGTACAATGGGACCAAGCATCAACAACTTTGTTGTATTTTTCGCCCTGGGTAATCAAGCCATCCAAATACTGCTGCTCGAATTCCTTAACTTGTACTTCGGTTTCTCCAACCAGCTTTTCCTTGGTTTCAGGAATAACCAGATCGTCCTTACCAAACGAAATACCAGCCTTACATGCATTGGCGAACCCAAGGGCCATGATGTGGTCCGCGAAGATAACCGTCTCTTTCTGCCCACAATGGCGATAGACCATATCGATGACGTTGGAGACATCTTTCTTAGTCAAAAGACGGTTAACCAAATCAATCGAAATATTTGGATGCTTCGGCAAGGTTTCAGCCAACAACATCCGACCAGGCGTCGTCTCGACACGTTTTGTAACGGCATTACCATCCGCATCGAGCGAATCAAACCGGCACTGAATTTTACTGTGCAATGTGACCGCTTTTGAATCCAAGGCTTGTTGAACTTCACTCAAGTCCATGAAGGCCATACCTTCGCCGGTTTCGCCTTCACGCTCCAACGACAGATAGTAAAGACCCAAAACGATATCCTGGGACGGCACAATAATCGGCTTTCCGCTGGACGGGCTGAGAATGTTGTTCGTCGACATCATCAGCACGCGCGCTTCCAACTGGGCCTCCAGGGACAACGGTACGTGGACCGCCATCTGGTCGCCATCGAAGTCAGCGTTAAATGCAGCACAAACCAAAGGATGAAGCTGGATAGCCTTGCCTTCAATCAATGTTGGTTCGAACGCTTGAATACCCAAACGGTGCAACGTCGGTGCCCGGTTCAGCATCACGGGGTGTTCGCGAATGACTTCTTCCAAGATATCCCAAACTTCTGGACGTTCTTTTTCCAGCATCCGCTTGGCGGCTTTGATCGTCGTCGCCATGCCATAGAGTTCCAGCTTGGAATAGACGAACGGCTTGAACAATTCGAGCGCCATCTTTTTCGGCAACCCGCATTGGTGCAGCATCAGTTCTGGCCCCACAACGATAACCGAACGACCAGAATAGTCGACACGCTTACCAAGCAGGTTCTGACGGAAGCGACCTTGCTTCCCCTTCAACATATCAGAAAGCGATTTTAGAGGCCGCTTGTTGGCACCGGTAATGGCGCGTCCACGGCGACCGTTATCAAACAAGGCATCGACAGATTCTTGCAACATCCGTTTTTCGTTACGAACGATGATTTCAGGTGCGTGCAGTTCAATCAGTCTTTTCAGACGGTTGTTCCGGTTGATCACCCGACGATAGAGGTCGTTCAAATCAGACGTCGCAAAACGGCCACCATCCAAGGGGACCAGCGGACGCAACTCAGGCGGAATTACCGGAACTGCTTCAAGAATCATCCATTCAGGACGCGCGCCAGAATCAATAAACGCTTCGACAAGTTTGAGGCGTTTGACCAATTTTTTCCGCTTGGCTTCTGAATTGGTTTCCTTCAGATCGACACGCAGCGTTTCAAGTTCGTCTTCAAGCTCAATGGCGGACAACATTTCACGTAATGCTTCGGCACCGATACCGACTTGGAAGGCGTCTTCGCCGTATTCATCAACTGCGGTTTGGTACTGGTCTTCGTTTAGAAGCTCATGCAGCTTCATCGGCGTCAGACCGGGTTCCACGACGACATAGTTCTCGAAGTAGAGCACGCGCTCCAAATCCTTCAAGGTCATGTCGAGCAACAAGCCAATCCGGGACGGCAGTGACTTCATGAACCAGATGTGCGCGACTGGTGAGGCCAATTCGATGTGGCCCATACGCTCCCGGCGAACTTTCTGCAACGTAACTTCAACGCCGCATTTTTCGCAGGTGATGCCCTTGTACTTCATCCGCTTATACTTGCCGCACAGGCATTCGTAGTCCTTCGTCGGACCAAAAATACGCGCACAGAACAAGCCGTCACGTTCCGGTTTGAATGTCCGGTAATTGATGGTCTCAGGTTTCTTAATCTCACCAAAGGACCAGGAACGGATTCGCTCCGGGCTGGCGATGGAGATGTGAATTTGGTCGAAGCGTTGGGTGCCGCTGACTTGCCCAAATACTTTCGTTAATTCGTTCATGTTTTCTCTCCTAGCCGCTAGTTCAATTCAACGTTAAGGCCTAAGGAATGCAATTCCTTGACCAAAACATTGAAGGATTCAGGGATACCCGCTTCGAAGGTGTCGTCACCGCGGACGATGGCCTCATAAACTTTGGTCCGACCAGACACGTCATCCGATTTAACCGTCAGCATTTCCTGCAAGGTATAAGCTGCGCCATAAGCCTCAAGTGCCCAGACTTCCATTTCACCAAAGCGCTGTCCACCAAACTGCGCCTTACCACCCAACGGCTGCTGGGTAACAAGACTGTAGGGCCCGATGGAACGCGCGTGAATTTTGTCATCCACAAGGTGATGCAGTTTCAGCATATAGATGTAACCGACAGTGACCTTGCGATCGAACGTCTCACCTGTACGACCGTCAACCAAAGTCACCTGTCCGGACCCATCCAAACCTGCTTTTTCCAGCATCGTAACAATATCAGGCTCGCGTGCACCATCGAAGACAGGTGTCGCGATTGGAACGCCGTGGCTCAGATTGCCACACAGTTCCGAAAGCTGGTCATCATCCATCGGCTTGACGATCTGATCGAATTCTTCATCACCGTAGATGTCCTTAAGCTTGGTACGAACTTCCTTGGTGCTGCCGGAATTCTTGGCCTCATTCATCAGATCACCGATCTGATTGCCAAGTCCTTTACAGGCCCAACCAAGATGGGTCTCCAAAATCTGCCCCACGTTCATACGCGATGGTACACCCAAAGGATTTAACACAACGTCAGCAGGCGTTCCGTCTTCCAGGTAGGGCATATCTTCGACCGGCAGGATGCGAGAAATCACACCCTTATTGCCGTGACGTCCGGCCATTTTGTCACCCGGCTGCAATTTACGTTTTACAGCAACGAAGACTTTAACCATCTTCATGACGCCCGGTGCCAGGTCATCACCGCGCTGAAGCTTATCGACCTTGTTGTCGAAACGCTCCTGCAAGATTGCGGTGCTTTCCTCGAACTGCTTTTTCAGTGATTCGAGGTCTTTCATGATTTTGTCATTGGCAACAATGATCTGTGCGCGCTGACCAGGGGTGTACCCGTTCAGCACTTCTTCTGTAATCTTGCTGCCTTCGGCCAGACCTTTTGGTCCGCCTGCGGCTTTACGATTGATCAAAAGGGCGCGCAGACGTTGATCGAAGCTACGTTCGAGAATTGCCCGTTCGTCGTCTCTGTCTTTTGCCAGACGTTCGATTTCGGAACGTTCAATGCCCAAGGCACGTTCGTCCTTATCGACACCCCGGCGTGAGAACACCCGAACCTCAACCACTGTCCCGGCAACGCCAGGTGGCAGTTTCAGTGACGTATCACGAACGTCAGAGGCTTTCTCACCAAAGATGGCGCGAAGCAGTTTTTCTTCCGGAGTCATTGGGGATTCACCTTTCGGTGTCACCTTGCCGACTAAGATATCGCCCGGCTTGACCTCGGCACCGATGTAAACGATGCCCGCTTCATCCATATTTTTGAGAGCTTCTTCACCGACGTTCGGAATATCGCGGGTAATTTCTTCCTGACCCAGTTTCGTATCCCGCGCCATAACCTCAAATTCTTCGATATGGATGGAGGTGAACACGTCATCACTCACAATCCGTTCTGAAATCAAAATCGAATCTTCGAAGTTGTAGCCATTCCAGGGCATGAACGCGACCAGCACGTTACGTCCCAGGGCCAGATCGCCAAGATCGGTGGACGGGCCATCGGCAATGGTGTCACCAACCTCAACAAGATCGCCGACTTTTACCAGCGGGCGCTGATGCAAGTTGGTATTCTGGTTAGAACGCTGGAACTTCAAAAGGTTATAGATATCGACACCGGTTTCCGAATGCGACTCTTCCTCTGTTGCGCGGACAACGATACGGGTGGCATCCACCTGATCAACAATACCGGAACGCCGAGCCGTAATCGTGGCACCGGAGTCTTTGGCAACGACGACTTCCATACCTGTTCCAACGAAGGGTGCTTCCGCCTTAAGCAGCGGCACTGCCTGACGTTGCATGTTCGAACCCATCAAGGCACGGTTTGCATCATCGTTTTCCAAGAACGGAATAAGTGCTGCAGCCACCGAAACCAGTTGCTTCGGTGAGACATCGACGTAGTCAATTTCTTCCGGTCGAGCCATAACGAAATCGCTCGACTTCCGGCAATTCACCAAGTCGGCAGTGAATTTACCTTTTTTGTCTATTTCGGCATCGGCTTGCGCAATAACATACCGCCCTTCTTCCATTGCCGACATGTAGACCACGTCTTTGCCCATCTTACCTTTTTCGACTTTACGGTACGGGGTTTCGATGAAGCCATACTTGTTGACCCGAGAATATGTCGCCAAGGAGTTGATCAGACCAATATTCGGCCCTTCCGGCGTTTCAATCGGGCAAATTCGACCGTAGTGGGTCGGGTGAACATCGCGGACTTCAAAGCCAGCACGCTCGCGGGTTAATCCTCCCGGCCCTAAAGCCGACAGACGACGCTTGTGGGTAATCTCAGAAAGCGGATTGGTTTGATCCATAAACTGGCTTAACTGAGACGATCCGAAGAATTCACGAACCGCTGCGGCAGCAGGCTTCGCGTTAATTAGATCATGCGGCATAACCGTATCGATATCGACCGAGCTCATACGCTCGCGAATGGCACGCTCCATGCGAAGCAGCCCGACGCGGTATTGATTCTCCATCAACTCGCCAACAGACCGAACACGCCGGTTGCCCAAGTGATCGATGTCATCAATTTCACCGCGGCCATCTTTAAGGCCGACGAGAATTTTGACCACGCCAAGGATATCTTCCTTACGCAGTACCCGAACCGTGTCTTCGGCTTCAATCGCCAGACGCGCGTTCATTTTTACCCGACCAACAGCCGACAGGTCATAGCGTTCTTCATTGAAGAACAAGCCATTAAACAAGGCTTCCGCCGTCTCCAACGTTGGCGGCTCGCCAGGGCGCATGACACGATAAATGTCGATCAGAGCTTCCTCGCGGCAAGTGTTTTTATCAACCGCTAGCGTATTCCGGATATACGGACCAACATTGGTGTGATCAATTGCCAAGGTCTCGATTTCGGTAATACCCGCACCGTCCAGGACTTCGAGAATTTCTTCGGTAATCTCGTCACCGGGCTCCATATAAATCTCGCCCGTTTCATCGTTGACCAATTCATTGGCGATATAGCGCCCGATGAGATCAATGTCGGCAACCAACTGTTCCTTCAAGCCCTTCTCAACGAGGCCCTTAATGGTGCGCATGGTCATCTTGCTGCCAGCTTCCGCAACAACCTTGCCAGATTTTGCATTAATTAGGTCAGCATTAAGTTTAACGCCACGCATCTTCTCACCGGTGAACTCGGTCTTCCATCCGCGCTTTGTCTTGGCGTAGGAAACTTTGTCATAGAAGAAATTGAGAACGTCTTCAGGCGACATGCCGGTAACTTCAGCTGGGTCAACCGGCTCACCTGCGGCTGCACGGTCAATTCGAAGTTGCTCGGATTCAGCGCTATCCAAAGCCATCAATAACGTCGTCACAGGTAACTTCCGGCGACGGTCGATGCGCACGTAGGCGAGGTCTTTGGCATCAAATTCAAAATCGAGCCAGGAACCACGGTAAGGAATAACCCGGGCTGCAAACAGGAACTTACCAGAAGAATGGGTCTTGCCTTTGTCATGATCGAAGAACACGCCAGGTGAACGATGCATCTGAGACACGATCACGCGCTCCGTGCCATTCACCACAAAAGTACCGTTGCTCGTCATGAATGGCAGGTCGCCCATATAGACGTCTTGTTCTTTAATATCACGAACGGAGCGGGCACCGGTTTCTTCGTCAATATCCCAGACGACCAAACGGAGGGTCACGCGCAAGGGAGCCGCGAAAGTCATTCCGCGCTGTTGGCATTCCTCAACGTCATATTTCGGCTCTTCAAACTCGAACTTTACATATTCGAGCGTGCCCCGTTCCGCGAAATCCTTAATCGGAAATACGGATTTGAAGACTTCCTCAAGGCCACTGCTTTCGCGTTCAGCCGCAGGAACATCTTTCTGCAGAAAGTGATCATAGGAGGTCTTTTGGACCTCAATAAGGTTAGGCATCGGCGCAGTCGCACCGATGTGGCCAAAAGTTTTACGAACGCGCTTGCGCCCGGTAAAGGAGATATCCATTGCAGCACCCCACAATAAGTTACATTTGCAGGCTCTAAGTCACCTTCCGCATTCGGAGGCATCCTAAAACCCAAACCTAATTCCAGACGTACCGGCCGTGTCTGGACTTATATACAGAAGGAAAACCTTCCGTTGTGGGTGTCCGCTTTTCCGGCTCCGGCAAAAGCCAATTCGGGCGGAAACACCGTAAATTTTAGTCCGAACCGCCGGTAACGGAACTTAATCCGCCACCGGCGCTCGGTTTAACGCATAAAACCTGAAGGTTTTATGCTTATTTTACTTCGACGGTCGCGCCGGCTTCTTCAAGCTTGGCTTTGATTTCGGCCGCTTCGTCTTTGTTGACCCCTTCCTTAACGGGAGCGGGGGCGCTTTCAACCATTTCCTTGGCTTCTTTCAGGCCAAGACCGGTGATCGCGCGGACTTCTTTAATGACGTTGATCTTTTTCTCACCAAACGAGGCCAAGATAACATCGAAGTCGGTCTTCGCTTCAGCAGCAGCTTCGCCACCACCCGCACCAGCAGCCGCAACAGCGACAGGTGCAGCAGCAGAAACGCCCCACTTTTCTTCAAGGATTTTGCTCAGTTCTGCCGCTTCCATAACGGTCAGGGCTGAGAGGTCTTCAACGATTTGATCTAGATTAGCCATTTTAATTTCTCCTGAGGCTTGAACTTAAGTGTTAACGGAAACCGACTTCTATGCGGCTTCGCCCTGTTTGGAATGAGCATCAACCACCCGTGCAAGTTGCCCGGCGGGTGCCTGCAAGACGCCAGCGATTTTGGTCGCAGGTGCATTGAGGAGTCCGACGATTTTGCCCCGGATTTCATCCAGGGACGGCAGAGTTGCCAGGTTCTTAACAGCGTTCACGTCGAGGACTTCCTCGCCGAGCGCACCACCAAGAACCACGAGCTTTTCATTAGTCTTTGCGAAATTCACGGTCGCTTTCGCAGCCGCCACAGGATCGTCGGAATAAGCAATTGCCGTCGGTCCTGTGAAAAGGTCATTAAGACCACTGAATTTCGTTCCATCGAGAGCGAGACGCGTGAGCCGATTTTTGGTCACTTTGAATTGAGCACCCGCATCGCGCACTTGAGTACGGAGTTCGCCCATTTCCGCTACCGTTAACCCGCTATAATGGGTAACGACAACGATAGACGTGTCCTCAAACACCTGATGCATCTGGGAGACCAATTCTTCTTTTTCGGTTCGATCCACTGATCGTCTCCACTTCTTTAGGTCCGCATCCTTATTCACCGAATAAGACACGCACCCGTTGGACGTTGGCTTCCCCGGACAATCCGGAAAAACCGATTTTCCTGTCCAGCGCATCAGTTCAAGCCGTCATTTGGGTCCTGAAATCAGGCCCCTAATTTCGGTTGTGCACTGTCTGTGCAGGCGGGAAATCCCCCTTAAACCACCCTTTCGGGAAGCACCTACGGTCTCGGACAGGTCGAAGGCAGTTTTGCCACCTTCTACCCACCCCCTCTCAAAAGATCAGGGGCAGAATTCTTTTTACGAACAGACGATTAGCCTAGTCCGCAATACTCAACTTCAGACCCGGGCCCATGGTTGAACTTACGCTAACGCGTTTCATGTAAGTTCCCTTAACGCCGGAGGGTTTTGCTTTGGCAATGGCATCGACAAACGTTTTAACGTTTTCAGCTAAGGCTTCTTCGGAAAAGCTCGCCTTGCCGACACCAGCATGCACGATACCCGTTTTTTCTGCGCGGAATTCGATCTGGCCACCCTTGGCATCCTCAACCGCTTTCTTCACATCCGGCGTCACCGTGCCCAGCTTCGGGTTCGGCATCAGACCACGGGGGCCAAGGACTTTGCCTAGCCGGCCCACGATCGCCATCATATCTGGCGTCGCGATGCAGCGGTCAAAATCAATTTCACCCTTGTTGATGGTTTCCATCAAATCTTCCGCACCCACAAGATCTGCACCCGCGGCCCGCGCTTCGTCCGCCTTAGCGTCCTTTGCGAACACGGCAACTCGAACTGACTTACCCGTTCCATGCGGCAATGAGATCATGCCCCGAACCATTTGGTCCGCGTGGCGAGGATCGATGCCGAGATTAAT
>JABJKH010000013.1 GCA_018660465.1 Rhodospirillaceae bacterium | reverse complement strand
TTTCTGTCTCATCTTCGTTCCCTTCGGTCACTACGATGAGCTAAAAATCCTCTCTTATGCAATCCCGCTAATTTGTTCCATAGGCGCTGACGTTAGACAACCGATTCTTGCCGAAAAACTATTCAAACGAAAGGGCGCCGGATTTATGGCAGGCGCCTTACAGGAAGGAATGCGCGCGGTCTCGATTAAAGTGACGGCAGCAACGGCGACATCAGGGTTCATTTTTCCGGGCGATTACGTTGATGTTGTCTTGACCCACAACAAGGGAGCCGAAGCGGTAAAGAAGCAAAAAGCGCAGGGCCAGAAAGATGAAGAGCGCGAGCAAGGAACAATATTAATCGTTCTGTCGCACCTCAGCGAAACAATCGTCCGCAATGTCCGTATTATCGCCATTGGCAACAAGGTTGATCAATTCAAGAAAAAGGGCCAGGCGATGGTCGTTAAGACTGTCACCCTGGAGGTCACGCCAAGACAGGCGGAAGTTCTTGCGACCGGTAATGCCATGGGCAAAATGTCTTTGGCGCTTAGAAGTATGGCGGGTAAGAGTGATTTAGGGTCTCCTCGGACCTATACGACGGATATAGAGGTCAGCCCGTTCATGGATAAACTTGTTAAAAGCAACAAGGCCCTAAAAGCTAAGAAAGAGCAGGAAGCAGAGACAGCGCGTCTAAAGCTTGAGCAAGAAGTAAAAGATCGTGCCGATAAGGCTCGCGTTGAGCGAGAGCGTCGAAACAAGGAACGGGCCGAACAGACGAAGGCCGCCCGCGAGGCCCGGGCCAAGGAAAGAGAAGCCAGAGCCAAGGAACGGGTAGCCTTATCTAAATCGAAAGATCGCAGCGAAATTAGACGACTCCAAGAAGAATTGGCAAAAAGAGATAATCGCGTTCTGCCGCCTGTTGAAGAACCTAAAATCGAAGTAAAGGAAGTAAAGAAAGAATCGCCGCCCAAGCCGCGAACGGTTAAGATTTATCGAGGGGGTTCGGCGTCGACCGAAGAAGTAAAAATTAAATGATTAACCGACTAAAACTCTGGACCGGACTTCTGGGACTTGCGGTTCTCTATTTCTTTGCTTCGGCAGCCGAGGCACAGCCAGTGCCGCAACGCGAGATGGCACCGGCACCTGTGACTCCCGTGCCGGTTATGTCGCGCCCGGCGAATATAGCGGCGCCGGTGCCGCAAGGCGCGCCCGCAGCAATCATTGATGTTCCTTTGAACAGGGCCAAAGTCTACACCTTGCCGGTTCCGGTCGGTAGCATCGTGATCGCCAACGAAGCAATCGCCAACGTTCACTTCGAACCCACCCAGCCGACGAAGATGTTCCTGATTTCCCGCGATGTGGGATCAACCAATATCTTCTTCATGAACCCAGCAGGCGATACCATCAGCCATATTGTTGTGCGTGTGTTGCTTGATGCCAAAGCCGTTCAAGACGCCATCCATCGTTTGCTGCCCGAAGAGAACATTAAGGTCACCGTCTACCGCAACAGCATTTATCTGACAGGTGCCGTCCGCTCGGCAACAGCAGCAACCAGTGCTCAAGCCATTGCGGAGCGGTTCTTCTCGGATGGCCCAGCAGGCGGTGGTGCAGCAGGCGGCGGTGCAGCGGCCGGAGGAGCCGCAGCCGGAGGAGCCGCACCCGCGGGCGGAGGAGGTGGCGGTGGATTAACCGTCAATGTTGTCAACATGCTGACGATTTTAGCCAGCCAGCAAGTGGTGCTAAAAGTTCAAGTCTCCGAAATGGCGCGCACGATCATTAAAAACTTACAGGTCGAACAAGGCTTTGACCTTGGGCTGACCGGTGACAAACGACTGACGTTTACAAATGCAGCGGTCGCAGCGATTGGCGGGCAAACTGCATCGCTGAGCGCAGTTTTGAATACGACACTCCCCGGGTTGGCGGCGACGAGCATTAGTGCCCTGGAACGTCAAGGTCTCGTCAAGACGCTGGCAGAGCCGACATTGACGGCGCGTTCTGGGGAAACGGCGACGTTTTTATCGGGTGGCGAATTCCCATACCCCAATGGCCAGGATGAAAATGGCGATTTCACTTTCGCCTTTAGGGAGTTTGGCGTGCGTCTGAATTTTACCCCGAAGGTGCTCAACGAGGGGCGGATTTCACTGCAAATCACAACCGAAATCAGCAGCCTTGATACGGCCAATCAGATCACCATTGGCAACGCGGTGATTAACGGCTTGGCGACGAAAAGAACCGAAACGACGGTCGATTTGCAGAGTGGCGGAAGCCTGATGATCTCTGGCTTGCTTCAGGATAACCTGACCAACCAGGTAGATGGCTTTCCCGGCCTCAAAAACATTCCCGTGTTGGGTACATTGTTCCGCAGCACCAGCTACCAACGCGGCGAAACAGAACTCGTGGTGACGGTTGCGGCCTACATGGTGAAACCGGTTGGTGGAAAAAATGCGCGGTTGGCGGTTCCCACTGATGGGTTCGAAGAAGCCAGCGATCTCGATTATTACCTTCTTGGCAAACTGCATCGCGAATACGTCAAAGGCGATTTGCCAGCATGGGCCCGAACGCTTAAAGGCCCCTTTGGCTACATTATGAAATGAGGTGCTGACATGAAATATACAGCACGAATTGGAAGTTCAAGCCGCGCCACGTTGTTGGCAGTAGGTTTAGTTTTTGGACTTGCGGCATGTGAGGGGCCGACCCACCCTGCCGACTACCGTGAGGCCTATCCCATTACGGTCTCAGAAGAAACAATGGTGATGCCGATCGCCAACGCCTTTTCCGAAAGCAAAATGACTGTGGATCAATCGCAGACAATAAAAGGGTTTGTGCGCGATTATATCAGCCGTGGCCGAGGCAAAATGGTCATCGAAGTGCAATCAGGCGGCGGGCGCGGGAAAACAAATACGGCGACCGGAACCCAGGTTCAGGACATGTTGATTAATGCGGGCATGCGTCGCCACGAACTTGAAATTTCCCGTGGAACCGGTCCAACCGCATATGATGCCGGGGCAGTTGTTCGCTACGTTGCGGCAAAGGTGTCGGTCAAAGAATGCGGTGATTTCTCATCCGACGTTACAGCCAATTGGACCAATCGACGTCATAGCAATCATGGATGCGCGACGCGACGGAATCTGGGGCTAATGGTTGAGAACCCGATGGACTTGGTAAGGCCCCGACCCTTGAGCGGTGCAGATGGCGAGCGTGCTGTGCGGGTGATCCAACTTTACAGGTCGGGTGAAGTAACTGGCGCTGCCAAGAGTGGCGAGCAGCAACAAGGGGGCGTAGGCACTGAATAAGGTGTCGGCCTGGAACATACCCGGACACGACTGAGACACAGCTAAATTTAAGATAACGACGTAAGGTTTGCAGTGATATTACGAATTCCAATTGGCGCATTTCTTCTGTCTGCCGAAAACATGGCGGCGATGGAGGAACTGAAATCTGACCGGCTTTTATTGTTGAGCACCGTGAACATTCACGAAGGCGGCATAGAAGCAGCCATCGCTTATCTTGTTGAACAGCCAACGCCGAAATTGTTGGTTTTAGAGTCTGATGCCCAGGGTGATGCACTTTATGATCAGTTGGGGCGTCTCGCCGATGTTTGTGCGCCGAATACCTTTGTCATTTTGATCGGTGCTCAGAATGACGTCACCCTGTACCGAAACTTAATCACCGAAGGATTGTCGGACTACTTGATTGCGCCGGTGACGGCGGAGCAATTGAAAGCATCAATTGCTGATACCTTTACCGATGAAGATACCGACACCATGGCCCGCGTGATCGCTTTTGCCGGCAACACCGGCGGCGTCGGCAGCAGCGTCATCTGCCATAACGTCGCCAATGAATTGGCGGAGATGTATGACAAAGATGTCATCGTCGTTGATCTGGATGTTTGCTACGGAACCGCAGCGCTGAACTTTAACATTCAGCCCAGATCGACCATTGTCGATGCCATGTCACAGGTTAAAGCCATGGACGAATCTGTCATGGAACAGGTGCTGGTCGGCATCACCGATCACTTGTCGCTTTTGGCATCGCCTGCGTCCTTGAGTTTAGGCGTAAGTGTGACCCTGGACACCTTGAGCACGAACATGAAAGTCCTCATCAAGATGTGTGATTATCTTGTGCTCGACATGCCGCATGTTTGGGAAAATTGGTGCCGGGAAATTCTATCGGAAGCGGACGAAGTTATTATGGTCAGCAAACCTGATCTTACGAATCTGCGAAACGGCAAAAATATGATAGAATTCTTAGGGCCGTTGCGGGGACCAGAAGCGCCGACCCGTTTGGTATTGAACCAAGTGGGGGCGGCGAAGCGGAGCGATTTGACCGACAAGGATTTCAAGGAAGCCTTGGCGATCGATCCGTCGGTTGTAATTCCCTATGATCCAGAAGCCTTTGGCCGGGCTTTGAACAACGGTGAGATGATGACAAAGGCCAGCAAAAAAAGTAAGGCGACGGATGCGATTATCGAGTTGACCAAGCTGGTCAGTGGGCAAGATGAAGAAGAGGAAGAGGAAGGGAAAAAGAAGGGCGGATTGGCAGCCCTTTTCAAGAAAGACAAAAAGAAAAAAGCTAAATAGTTAGATCTTGGAATAAACGGTTATGTTTGGAAGACGTGGAACACCAGGCGGCGCAGCGGCAAAGCGCCCCGAACCAGTAGCCGAAGTTGCGGCACCTACCCCCACGCCCGACCCCTCGCCTAAACCAGAGGAAGAGGGTGCAGCAGCTGCACTTAACCAGACACCTGAACCAGCGGCGGAAGCACCCGCACCTGTTCGCGAAGCGGCACCTGAGCCTGAGCCCGAAAGTGAAGAAGCACCCGAGCCATCAGGCGGCGCTATCCTCAGCGATAAACTGACTGAGATTAAAGTTGCCGTCTTCAATGATCTTTTGGATGCGGTTGATTTGGGCGAACTCAGTAAATTAACACAGGACGAGGTGCGAGAAGAAATCACCGACATGACGGCGGAGATTATCTCCATGCGCTCGATCGTGCTTTCGATGGCGGAGCAGAGCCAAGTCGTTGCCGACATCTGTAACGATATTTTGGGACTTGGGCCGTTGGAGCCGCTAATCGCGCGCCAGGACATTGCCGACATCATGGTCAACGGCGCGCAGCAGGTCTTCATCGAAACCAACGGCAAGATCGAGCTGACAGACATTAAGTTTCGCGACAATGCGCAGCTGATGAACATCTGTCAGCGCATCGTTACCGCTGTCGGTCGCCGGGTCGATGAATCTTCTCCCATTTGCGACGCGCGTCTGGAAGACGGGTCTCGTGTCAATGTCATCGCGCCGCCGTTGGCGATCGATGGTGCGGCACTTACCATTCGTAAGTTTTCCAAGGAAAAACTGACGCTCGACAGCCTCGTCGGATTCAAAAGCATATCGCCGGAAGGCGCGGCCGTGCTGCAAGTCGCATCCGCGTGCCGCACCAATGTCCTGATCTCCGGCGGTACGGGGTCAGGCAAAACGACGCTGCTCAACTGCATGACGAATTACATCGAACCCGGCGAACGCGTGATCACCTGCGAAGATGCCGCCGAGTTGCAATTGCAGCAACCTCACGTCGTGCGTCTCGAAACACGTCCTCCCAACCTGGAAGGAGCAGGTGAAATCTCGATGCGTGATTTGGTCAAAAACTGCCTGCGTATGCGCCCGGAACGGATCATCGTCGGCGAGGTCCGCGGTCCCGAGGCGTTCGATCTGCTTCAGGCCATGAACACCGGCCATGATGGATCCATGGGCACGATCCATGCAAACACCCCCCGCGAGGCTTTGAGCCGGGTCGAGAACATGTTCGCCATGGGCGGTTATAACCTGCCATTGTCTGCTGTGCGCGAACAGATCGCAGGTGCCATTCACGTCATCATTCAGGCGCAGCGGCTGCGCGATGGTTCGCGCAAAATCACCCACATCACCGAGGTCATCGGCATGGAAGGCGACATCATTACGCTGCAGGACATCTTCCTTTACGAGATCACCGGTGAAGATGAAAACGGTAAGCTCATCGGCGAACACAAGGCGACAGGTATGCGTCCGGCGTTCTGGGACAAGGCGCGGTACTTCGGCCTGGAAGAAAAACTGGCCAAAGCGCTGGACATGGGACAAGGCATGGCATGACCCAAGAAACCATTATCTTTTTTATTATTGGTTCGATCTTTGCGATGATTTTGGGCGGGGCAGGGATCATCGGTATTACCATGGTTGTGCGTCCGCGTATCTTGTTACGCCAACGCATGAACCAGATTGGGGTAATTGGGACAGGCGCTGCGGCGGGGTCCGAAAAATCCGAAGGCCGTCGCCAAAAGCGTATTCAGGATCGAATTAAACAGCTTGAACAAAAAGGTAAGAAAAAAGGCCGGTCGGAAGCGCTGAGGAGCGAAATCATTCAAGCTGGTTTGGATATAACAGTTCAAACATATTTTATTATTAGCCTAACCGTCGGCGTGTTTCTAACATTCTTCTATCTCATGGCGGGGATGCCGCTGATGGGTGCGATTGCTGCTTTCTTGATCGGCGCGTTCGGGTTGCCGAAATTTGCTTTAAAAAACATGGCTGCTCGACGCCAGAAAAAATTCACCGCCAACTTTGCCGATGCTACGGACCTCATTGTTCGCGGCATTCGATCTGGCTTGCCGGTCAACGAATGCTTCCGAATTGTCGCACGGGAATTTGAAGCACCCCTGGGGGAGGAATTCCATCAGCTGGTTGAGGGGCAGAACCTCGGCATGACCATGGAAGATTTATTGGATCGGGGGCTCGAACGCATTCCCACGTCCGAATACAAGTTCTTCGCCATCGTCACGCAAATCCAGCGTCAGACGGGCGGTAATCTTGGGGACACGTTATCAAACCTTTCCAGTATTTTACGAGAGCGCAAAAAATTGCGCGATAAGGTTCAGGCCCTTTCAAGTGAGGCCAAAGCGTCCGCCATGATCATCGGCTCGCTGCCGTTTTTCGTGTCAGCGTTTTTGATGGTAATCAACCCGGATTACTTGATGAAACTTTTCACCGAAACAACGGGTCATTACATCTTGGCAGGCGATGCGTTTTGGATGGGCAGTGGCATTATGGTGATGCGCAACATGATTAACTTTAAGATCTAAGGAGCTCGGTATGGATATCGATATTCCTGCCCTTATCATGTGGGCCATCGTTGGGGGTGGCGGAATTAGCGTGCTAGTTTTCTTGTTTGGCTTTCGCAGTAAGGGCAAACGATCGGAGCGCATTAAGAACGTTGTCAGCCGCCAACGAGGCGATCTCAGCCGTCAACAAATCGACAGCATGACGAAGACGTCGAGTATTCGTTTGGGTCGAAGCAGCAGCCTGTCCGATACCGTGAACGATATTTTTCGGAAATTGAATCTCCAGGATCTATTGTCGCAGAAAGAAGTCCGCATGGTTCTGTCGCAGGCAGGATTTCGCGGCCAATCAGTCGTTGCTGTTTACATTGCATCGCGGGTTCTTGGCGCAATAGTGGGGTTCTCTGTGACCTTACTTTATGTGAATTCAATTCCCGAATTCGGCTATCCCGGATTTATGAAATTGGTATTCGCCGCCGCTGCGGGTGCCGCTGGGTTTTACTTGCCTCGGGTCATCGTGATGAACACGGCCCAAAAGCGCCAACAAGAAATGACCGATGCGTTCCCCGATACGCTGGACCTTATGGTTATTTGTGTTGAGGCTGGCTTGGCAGTTGAAAATGCGTTTTCCCGCGTCACCGATGAAATCATGGAGAATTCTCCGACTCTAGCGCAGGAACTTGGATTGACGTCAGCTGAGTTGGCGTACTTGGGGGACCGCCGCGTTGCCTACCAAAACTTTGCGACACGCACGGGTCTTCCGGCCGCCAAAGGTCTGGCGACCACGCTCATCCAATCTGAACAATACGGCACGCCAGTCGGTCAGGCGCTTCGGGTGTTGGCGCAAGAAAAACGCGACGAGCGAATGTCCTTGGCGGAAAAGAAAGCGGCATCCCTGCCGGCAAAACTGAGCGTGCCGATGATTATCTTTTTCCTGCCGGTTTTGTTCTCTGTGGTGATTGGCCCTGCCGCTATGTCTATCGGGAACTAGCGTGACCAGTTTCGTCGACGATTATCTTAAAGAAACCAGTCAGATTATTGATGCTCTCGATCGCACAAAGATCGAAGCCATCGCAACAGGGCTTGCCCATGTTCGCGACCAAGGCGGGCGGCTTTTTATATTGGGAGTTGGCGGCTCTGCTGGCCACGCGAGTCACGCGGTAAATGATTTTCGGAAGCTCTGCGGTTTTGAAGCGTACGCCCCAACCGATAACGTTTCCGAATTGACCGCCCGAACGAATGATGAGGGTTGGGATACTGTTTTTGTCGAGTGGCTAAAGGGCTCTCGGCTTAAATCTACAGACGGAATTCTGGTGTTCTCCGTCGGCGGTGGAAACAAGGAAAAAAACATTTCAGCCAACTTGGTACATGCCTTGGAATTCGCCAGTGACGTCGGCGCATCTGTATATGGCATCGTCGGGTCGGACAAAGGCTATACGGCCCAGGCCGCTGATGCCTGCGTGGTAGTACCGCCCTTGGTTGCCGAACGGGTCACGCCGCATACAGAAGGCATGGCCGCCGTTATATGGCATCTGCTGGTCAGCCATCCCGCGCTCAAGACCGCCGACACCAAATGGGAGTCTGTTAAGTGAGTGATGCCGAACGATATCTAATCGTCGGCGGGGCCGGATTTATCGGAAGTCATTTCACAGATCGACTTTTGGGCTCGGAAGCCACATCAAAAGTTACCCTCTACGATAATTTTTCCTCTGGCCGGGACTGGCACTACGCGCACCATAGTGATGACACCAGATTGAACGTTGTGCGAGGCGACGTGAAGGATTTGGAGCATCTGACAGCAACCGCCCAAGGTCACGACGTGGTCATTCACTTGGCATCAAACCCAGACATCGCCAAAGCCATGACCGAACCCGCAGTTGATTTCGATGAAGGCACTCTCTTAACCCATCACGTGTTGGAGGCGATGCGCCGAACCGACTGTCGCCGGATTTTGTATGCATCCGGCAGTGGCGTTTACGGCGATTTGGGTGAAGTGGAAGCGGCTGAAGATTACGGTCCGTTGATTCCCATTTCCACCTATGGCGCCAGCAAATTGGCAGGCGAAGGAATGATCTCATCGTACTGCCATATGTTTGGTTTAACAGGCTGCATCTTCCGCTTTGGTAACGTCGTTGGTCCGCGCCAAACCCATGGGGTTGGGTTTGATTTTGTTCGTATGCTGGCCAAAAATTCAGAATCATTGCCGATCCTTGGTGATGGCTCGCAAAGCAAATCCTATATCCATGTGGACGATGTGATTTCAGCGGTTCTGTGTGCCAATGAAAATACACCCGATCCCTTTAACGCTTTCAACGTGGCAACAGGTGACTACATCACCGTTCGTGAAATTGCAGACCTGGCTGTCGCAGTATCGGGTCTAAAGCCCGGCAGTGTGCGCTACGACTACAAAGGCGGCGACCGCGGCTGGAAAGGCGATGTGCCGGTGGTGCGTATTAATACAGATCGTATAAAGGCGCTGGGATGGAACTGCCAAGATGGCTCGGCGGGCGCACTTCGGCGTTCCATGCAGGCGATGTTAGAAGATGTCCGTGCCGGAAGACTCTAAACAAGCGGTGTTCTTGGATCGGGACGGCGTATTGAATCGCTCCCTCGTCCGAGACGGCAAACCCTATCCACCAAATTCGCTCGATGAATTGGAGATATTGCCAGGGGTGGAAGACGCGTGCGGCTCGCTTAAAAATGCTCGGTTTATTTTGGTTTGCGTGACCAACCAACCCGACTTAGCGCGGGGGACTCAGTCCCTTGAAGTGGTCGAAGAAATCAATCAGACACTGAAAGAAAAACTGGGCCTCGATGACGTTCGCGTGTGTCCCCATGATGGTGCTGATGGATGCGACTGCCGGAAGCCGAAACCGGGCCACCTCCTTGATGCTGCACGGGATTTTGACATCGACCTGACTTCCAGCATAATGGTAGGTGACCGATGGCGCGATATCGAAGCGGGGCAAAATGCGGGGTGCCGAACGGTGTTTATCGATTATGGTTACGATGAGCAACAACCCATCGACCCCGACCATGTTTGCAGCGATCTTCAGGGCGCCGTGTCCTGGATACTTGAGAATACCAATAACGAAAGGTAAGAGCCTCTAATGAGCGATCCGAATAATCTAAAAATAAAAATCTTCTTGGACGGTGCGAATGAGGAAGACATGCTTTCTGCCTATGGAAACCCCTTGGTCAAAGGCTTTACCACCAATCCATCGCTGATGCGCAAAGCCGGCGTCGAAGATTACGAAGTCTTCGCCCGCGGTATGGTCGCAAAAATGCCGGATCGTTCGATCTCGTTTGAGGTCTTTGCCGACGACCCCGCCGAAATGGAACGCCAAGCAATGAAAATCACCACATGGGGTGAAAACGTCTACGTTAAAATTCCGATTACGAATACCAAAGCCGAAAGCACGGTGCCACTCGTTAAGAAGTTGCGTGGTGAAGGGGTTAAAATCAACATCACGGCAATGATGACCGTTGACCAAGTCCGCGGCTTAATCGATGGCATGGGCGATGGACCGTCGAGCTACGTTTCTGTGTTTGCCGGACGCTTGGGGGACCGCGGATGGGACCCAATCCCGATGATGACCGAATGTCTGGAGATCACCAACCAACGCGACGGTGCCGAACTGCTTTGGGCCAGCACACGCCAAGCCTATAACATTGTCGAGGCCGATCGCATGGGCTGCCACATCATCACCGTGCCCGGGGCCATGATTAAACAATTGAGCCACTTCGGCGCGGATATGACGGCGCATTCGTTGGATACGGTGCAGGCGTTCTACGATGACGCGACGGCGTCGGGGTTTGATCTTTAAGTTAGCAACTAATGGGGAAACCGTATGATTATCACACGAACCCCGTTACGAATTTCCATCGGTGGCGGCGGCACGGACCTGCCGTCCTATTACGAAAAACATGGCGGCTTCGTCATTTCGGCGGCGATCAATAAGTATATCTACATCACGGCCAACAAGACCTTTCGGCCGGGCTATTTTTTGAAATATTCCCGGACCGAGCATGTTGACGAAATTGATGACATCGAACACGGCCTGCTCAGAGAAACAATTCGTAAACTAGAAATCCCGCCAGAGATCGAAATCGTCTCCATCGCCGATGTTCCCGCAGGCACCGGACTTGGCTCGTCGGGCAGTTTCACGGTCGGTCTTTTAAATGCGCTATATGCCTACAAACGTCAGCACATCGGCACCCGTGATTTGGCCGCTGAGGCCTTTCATATGGAAGCAGATATTTTGGGCGAACCGTGTGGTAAGCAAGATCAATATATCGCGGCCTATGGCGGCATCATGTGTCAGGATTATCACCCGGATGGAACTGTGACCATGACGCCCCTGGCGGTTTCAGAAGCAACCGTCAGAGATTTACGCGAGAACTTGATGATGTTTTTCACCGGCTACAGTCGAACCGCAGCAGAAGTCTTGAACGACCAAAAAACAAAGTCTGAACAAGGCGATGCGGAGATGCTGGAAAATTTGCATTTCATTAAGCAGACAGGGCTGGAAATTAAGATTGCTCTTGAAAAAGGGGATTCAGATGAATTTGCGTCTCTCATGCATGAGCACTGGTTGAGGAAACAGCAGAGATCGGATGGAATTTCATCAGAATTTTTCGCCGATGTTTATGATCATGCTCGCGCCAATGGGGCAGTAGGGGGGAAGTTGGTTGGTGCCGGAGGTGGTGGGTTCATGTTGTTTTATACCCAGAACCGACCGAAATTGCGCCAAGCCATGATGGAGAAAGGAATGCAGGAAATGGACTTCGCGTTCGATTTCGACGGCTCCGTAGTACAACTTCGCAATTGATCGATGCAGTGTCTTATTCTCGCCGGGGGACTTGGGACGCGCATGCAGTCGGTGTCGGAACATGTCCCTAAAACCTTGATCTCCGTAAATGGCACGCCCTTTGCCCATCATCAATTGACGTGGCTCGCCAGCCAAGGTGTTCGACGCGTGGTGTATTCCTTGGGCCATATGGCCAACCAGGTCATGGAGTATGTGGGAGACGGCAGTCGTTGGGGCGTGGATGTCCGCTATGTCGATGAAGGATCCTCGCCCATCGGAACGGGGGGTGCCGTGCGCTTGGCAGTGGATGAGGGCGTAATGGACGATGGTTTTTTTGTGCTCTATGGAGATTCTTATTTATCGGTTGATTTTGCAGCCGTCTGGGTGGCGTCAAGTGAAGGGCAGTTTCCGCTTATGACGGTTCTCGCCAACGAAGGCCGTTGGGATCAAAGCAATACGATATATCAGGATGGCCAGATTACGCATTATGAAAAAGGTCGGACGGATGCCGCAGACATCGGCATGCGCCATATTGATTACGGGCTGAGTGTGTTGACTGCCAAAGCTGTGCGCGATGGTGAGACCTCGAGCGATCTCGCTGATCTTTATACTAGCCTTAGCCTTGCTGGGGAGCTCAAGGGCTTCGAAGTCTTCGAAAGGTTCTACGAAGTTGGTTCGCCGCAGGGACTGGCGGACCTTGAAGCGTATTTGAAGGACCTTCCATGAGCGGCGTCAGAAATCCATTGTGGTTCGTCCTCGGCTTCGCAGCCCTATCCCACGTTTTATGGGTGGTGATGGGGGACACTGTTTTCAGTCACGGGAAATTTGCCGATGGCGACAGTTATGTCCGCCTGGTTCACTTGCGCGAACTTTATGAGACGGGCAATTGGTTTGGCGATGAATTCCCCCGCGCCAACGCCCCCTTTGGCACGACGATCCACTGGACTCGCCTGTTCGATATCCTAACGTCGGTGATCCTTTTGCCGGTGCGAGCCTTTGTGGATTTTGAGACGGCGCTGTGGATTGCCGCCGTTCTTGTATGTCCGCTGATTTATCTCGGCACCGTGGCCGCCATGGCTTGGGCCGTCAGGCCAGTGATTGGGCGTACGGCCGCGTATATCGCGGGTGCGCTGACCGTGACCCAGTATGCGGTGATGTCGTTTTCCATGGTTGGCCGAGCAGACCATCATATTGTCTTTGCATTCTTATTGATCATGACCGTCGGGTTCATGGTTCGGCTTTTAGGTAGTGGAACGTACCGCGCGCGGGATGCTGTTGGGCTCGGAATTTCAATTGCTCTCGGTGTTTGGACGGGAACAGAGGTGTTCCTATTGATCGGCGCGTGCATGGCGATTCTCGGATTGACCTGGATGTGGGGAGAACCAAACGCCGCCGAAAAGAATTTTATGTTCGCGCTAAGCCTGACCATAAGCTTGGCGGTGGCGCTGATGATAGAACGCGGTCCCGGTATGTTCACCGAAGTCGAGTACGATAAAATCTCCGTCGTCCATCTTGTTTTTGCGGCGCACGTTCTCGCGTTCTGGTCGGCACTTAGGTGGCTGGGTGCGCGTGCGGGAAATATTCCAGCACGCTTGGTTTGGGCGGTGGCTGGTTTGATTGTTCTCGTATCCGTCTATTGGCTTATCTTCCCAAAATTCTTTTCGGGTCCCACGGTCGACATGGACCCCAGATTAAAAATTCTGTTGGAGTATGTCGTCGAATACCGGGTCGTTGACAGTGTGCCGAGATTCCTCGTTTTGCTAGGAACGTTGCTGCTCGTTCTGCCGTGGACGGTTTATCGGCTGCGCGAAAAATTATCCAGCGACGAACGCTGGGTCTGGATTTTCCTAGCCCTACTGCTGATAATTTATACATCCATGACGGCGGTGTGGGTGCGATGGAGCCTTTATGTCGGCATCCTGTTTCCTATCTTTCTGGCCGACCTGATGGTGCATTTAGACGGTAAAATAACGCATCGGTTCTCAGGGCTTAAACAGACTGCGGTTATCGTTCCCGTGATGGCCTTGGTTGCAGTTGGTCCAAGCAGTTTGGGGGTCTTGGGAATCTACCTTGATAAGAAACCTGAGGATGCGAAGGAAGCCAAGAGCAAAGAGTGTTCAATTCAGAAATTATTGCCAGTCCTTAATGGAAAAGAATTCGCAGACAGGTCTCGGGTTGTCGTCGCACCGATTAATTTCGGCGGGGAAATTTTATATCGCACACGTCACAGCGTAGTTGGGATCGTTCAGCACAGAACCGTCGATGGTATTTTTGACGGTCTGGAAATTCTTCGGGGAGCTGAGGACAAAACCCTTCTCCCCAAGGTGCATCGGCGAAAACTCGACATGATCCTGATCTGCCCCGGTTCTGGCGGTGACAGTTATATCGTCGATAAACAGGATGAGGATATTCTCTATAAGCGACTTGTTCGGGGGGCGCTGCCTAATTGGATTCGTGAGATATCTCTATCCAAGGTAACCGACAATGATTTTCGTTTGTTTGAAGTTGTGAAGGATAACTGATGAGAGATAACCCCTTCATCAGAAGCGCTCTTGCGGGAATTGTTCTTTTGTTGGCGGTGCAGACCGTGATCGTTCTCAATCTGCCATCGCCGCTACAGGGGGCACTGGCGGATGAAGATTCTTACATGCGGATGGTGCGGGTTGAAGAAACTCTTCGCACCGGTGATTGGTTCGCTACTCATTTCCCCCGCGCCAATCCGCCGGTGGGGGAAACAACCCATTGGACCCGGCCGTTGGATTTTTTGCTTATTGCAGGCGCTGCCCCCTTGCTGCCGTTCATGGACACGCATCAGGCGCTGTTTATCTCCGCACCAATTATAATATTCTTGCTCGGCGTCCTGGCAGTGGTGGCGTTTGTCTGGGCGTCTGCGCCATTTTTGGGAGAGAAGGCGAGAGCATACGGTGGCATCTTCTTCGCCTGCCAAGCCGGTATTGTCCCCGCCTATAACCCAGCCCACGTGGACCATCAGGCCTTAATGTTGATTGGTTTTACGGTGCTGATCGGTGTGTTCCTTAGAATGGCGGAAGGAAAAATTTCTGATCGTGCAGCGTGCTGGGGCGGGGCCGTGGGGGGCTTGTTTCTATGGGTCAGCATTGAGGCGCTGCTGCAACTCACCTTATTTAATTTGATCCTTTATGTATTCTGGATTAGGGGCCGCGACGACATCGCCCGTTCCTTGGCGGCATTTTGGTGGGGTGTGATGGGGATCGCCGCGATTGGTGTCGTTGTCGAAAACGGCCCCCGTGCACTCAGTTTTTTAGAATACGATACCCTCTCAATCGTTCATGTGTTGATGGCGGCCTTGGCGACTGTTTTTTGGCAAATTGTTTCGCGTATAAATTCTAAGCGCGTTGTCATGTCGGGGGCCACAGGGATCGCGGTTCTGGCCGCTATGTACGCAGTGTTCCCCAAATTTTTTGCGGGACCCTATGCCGACTCGGACTTTGAAGGTCGGGCATTATTCGAAGGCCACGTACCCGAAGCGATTCCCATCATCGGTCCAGAGGGGGTGCATTGGGTTTATTTGGTCTTAATCTTAGGACCGTTTCTTGTTTCCTTTCCGATAATTTTATACCGCGCTTTTAAATCGAAGGAACACCAAGCCAGCAATCAAATGTTCGCCGTCACGATGACGATCTTCTCCATCTACACCTTGGCGATGCTACGTGGTGCGCCCTACATTCAAATCATCTGTTTGATTCCGTTGCTCGTCGTTCTTGAAACATTGCTCAGCCGCTCGGCGACAATGGTGGCCCGTGTTGGTTCTGTATTCCTGTTGGCTGTGGGAATCACGTATGTGCCTGCGCTGGCAATATCTCAAATGAAAGAAAAAGGGGAATTCACCCCTGCTTGTAATCTCAAACCGCTTGCCGATGTATTGAATGCCGCGCCGTTGGGTGACCGGCCTCGGCTCATACTTTCAGACTCGGTTGCAACACAAATTTTATTTAGGACAAATCATCATATACTTTCCACAAACCGGCATCGAAGCGCACCCCAGGTCCGAGTTCTCTTTAAGATATTTGATTCTCCCACCGACGAAGCTGCGCACCGTCTCATCGAAACCCGCAAAATAGATTTGATTCTGGTATGTCCCGGAGCGCTTAATTTCGGAGCCTACCGGGGACGGGCGACGGACGAGACCTTTTATGGAAGAGTGATTACGGGGGAGGCACCTGACTGGTTACGTCGGGTCAAGGTCCCCAAAGAAAAGTCCGGTCGGTACGAGCTTTACGAGGTCCAGCGCTAAGCGGCGCGTTTTTTAGCAAGGGCGACGATCTGCCAACCCCACGGGGAATTAGGCAGTCCGATGTACAAAAGAACTGAGAACATCATCATGACAAGTCGCGCCAACAAGGGCGGCGAGCCCTCCGTATCGTTTATCAGTTTTTCGCCCCGCAGCAGTACGGTTAGGCGATAGAGGTTAAAGGTTGGAAAGCCGGCAGCGGAGATTTTTTTTAGCTCAAATCCAGCATCTTCCAGAACGTCTTTCAATGCAGCCTTGGTGAAGTGCCGACGGTGACCGAGATGCTTGTCGAAAGCTGACATCGGGCCCCCCGGCACAGTCACCACCAACGTTCCATCTGCTGCGATAAGGGGTGCCGCATTCCGAAGCAATGTCGCGGGTTCATCTACATGCTCCAAAACTTCAGTGCAAATCGCGTGGCTGGCAGGTTCTGTCTGAACCTTTTCTGCTGGTCCAAGAGTGAGATCGGCGTGCAGAAAACTCGCCTCGGGCAATCTGGCTTGGGCTTGTTCTAGGCCGCTGGCACTGACATCAACCCCCGTCAGTTGCGCGTTTGGGAATTGTTCCGAGAGTTCGCTCAACAGATCGCCCGGCCCACAGCCAATATCCAATATCGTCGAAGGCGGTGTACTGGCTAGAAGTTTGCGAACCAAACGCCTGCGAAACGCCTGGGCAGGATTAAGCCGGGAGGACAGTCCAAATTTGCTCCAATGGGTGTCCCAATCAACCGGGCTCATGGCGCAGAATCTTGCCTGGGGATGTAGGCCGTTACTGCATGGAACAAAAGCGTTGAGACAAAAGTTTGGAACGACAGGATGATTGCTAACAATCCGGCGACTGCCAAATGGTTCACGCTGATCAAGTTGCCAAAGACGACATATCCCGCATCAATATAGGCGGCGATAAAATTAATGCCGAGCGCCATTCCAATACAGAACAAGAGCCCGCTCGCGACGATGGTTCGGGTATATGAAAACAACGTCAGCCAACGTTGCTGCGCAGCACCGGATGGATCGTAGAGGGTCTGTGCAATAGCCCCCAGAAAGATGCATTGAAGGCCAAGGATCGCCACAGCTGATCCGGTCAACATGGTGTTTAGCGATAGGGTCACTCCTTTAACGGTGATCGGACCTCCCGCCAATCCAAGAGTCACCAAAAGCCCCAGAACCAAAAGAGCTATGCCCGGCTTGAGGACAAAAAAGTCGGCACCGTGAATTAACATGGCGCGGAGATTAATCCACCCGGCATGCCAAGGGGAAAACCAACCTTCCCGTTTGTGGTGGCTGACCCGGCCTTCGCGGTCTTTATAAAAATGCACGGGGACTGCGGATGTTTTGAGTCCCATGCGCACCGACTTTACCACCATTTCAGAGGCATACTCCCAAGACTGGGATTGCAGGTTCAGGCGCTTGAAGGCATCAAGCGTGATGCCGCGCATGCCACAATGGATGTCGGTGAACTTCGTGCCATAAATAACGTTCAGAATAAATGTCGTTAGGGGGGTGCCGAAATAGCGATGCAGCCCCGGCATGGCGCCATCTTCAATGGAGCCTTCGAAGCGCGACCCCATGACGTATTCGAATCCTTCTCGAAAGCGCTCGACAAAGGGCGCGACTTCGCGGAAATCATAGGTCAGGTCAGCATCTCCCAAGATCGCATACTTGCCCCGGATCAACGGAATCGCATCGATATAGGCGCGGCCCAAACCGCGCCGGGGCGCTTCCAAAACCCGCGCCCCTTTCGCCAAGGCGATCTCGGCGGTGCGGTCGGTGGAGCTGCTGATGATTAGAATTTCCGCCGTGACGCCGGCTTTTTTGATGCCTTCGTGGCACCAGTCCATAAACTCACCGACCACAGTTTCTTCGTTCATGGCCGGGATGACGATAGAAAGCTCGGGGTCGGATGTGTCGTTTTCAGGCAGCAACAGGACCAGCGCATTGTCATGCTCAGGTATGATCCGGTTGTTATTTTTTTCACCTGTCGTAGCCACGCACATTCTCCTTAGCGACACCAAATTCTGAAATGATATTAGCGACTTAGGGCATAGCTTGCAAAACTCACGGTTTGGATGGGGACTTCAGCCAAACGTCTAAAATGCTGGAATAATCGTCGCTCCAGATACCGATATCGTCTCGACCGCGCAATTTTTGCCATTGAGGTTGGTCGTTGAGGAAGGAGAGATGTTCCTCCGAGCGGCTCAGAATGACCCATCGAGATGGATTGCGGAACCGACGAATGTCTTTTTTCGCCGGGTAATAGAGTTGAAATTTTCCTGCCAGCCCCAGAGCCTCAGCCAAATTTCCCAGCACCGGTGCGATGTTCATATGACGGTTCGAAATATTAAACAGGATTCGGCCCTGCGGCTTGAGCTTCTTGAGGTACAAAGCAAATGCCTCGCGGGTGATCAGGTGTACGGGGATGGCATCCGAACTGAACGCGTCCAAGATCAGCAAGTCGAGTTTTTGATTGGGGACCGATCGCAAAGATATTCTCGCGTCCCCCTGTACGATTTTCGCGTCAGGCGCGCAGTCGGATAGGTAATGGAAGTATCGGGTGTCTTTCGCCAAACGAATAACGATGGGGTCGATTTCGTAGAAAGTCCAGGTTTGTCCAGGGGTGCGGTAACACGCTGCCGCTCCCGCACCTAAGCCCACGACACCGACGGACTTTATCTGGTTTGTGCCAGAGAGTGCTTGAAAAACTTGGCCGAGAGGACCTTCTTTCTGGTAGTAAGCGAGGGGGTCGCGGCGTTTTTCTTTGTCTCTGTATTGGGCACCGTGAAGAGTATTACCGTGATAAAGCAGGGTGAATTTTTCGGTGCTGTCGATGCTCACCCGATTGACGCCGAAGTAACCGCGTTCGGTGACCAGGATGTTGCCAGCCTTGGGCACCATCGCCATCACGGCCAATAACACGCCGATGCTGAGTCCGAATCTAATGGGCCGTAAGCGGCAGGCAAATACAAACGTTATTAGGACAGCCAAATAAACCGCGATGCCAACGGACCCAAATTCGATGGCGTGGAGATCGAAAAGCACCTTGGGCGCGCTGTAGACCGCGAGGATGCCGAGCGGCAACAGAATATCAGGCAGTATGAGCGTCTTGTCTTCTGTCGATAGAATAGGCCGCAGCATGCAGGCGAGCGCCAGGACCAGCGGATACTCCATCACATTGTCGAACAGGACTGGCGCAATCAGGGCATTAAATACACCACCCAGCATCCCACCAAACGAAAGGCACAAATAGAACTGTGTCAATCCTTCGGCGTCTGGCCGCCGCAGGACCAACTCACCATGACAAACCATGGACGTGACGAAAAAAGACACCAGCACCAGCAATAGGTACCAAAGTGAAAATGTCATGTTGGTCCACAACAACACTGCAACCAGAATCATCAGAAAGGGTTGTGCCGTGACCATCCAGGCGTGTTTAAGGATTGGGGTTCGGGCGAAGACGAAAACGAATGTCAGAAGGTAGAGGGTGAGCGGAATGACCCAGAGCAGCGGTGTTGCGGCAATGTCAGTGGAGATATGGGTGGTCACTCCCAACAAGAGACTAGATGGGACAAAGGCCAGAGCAATCCAATGACTTCGACGGCACCACGTAATTTGGGGATCTTGAAGGGTGGTGACGATGGGTGCGGGTTCTGCTCGCCACACGATTGCGGTACACACTGCAATCATTAGGACCAAAAGAACGAAACATCCAGTCCACCCCCCGCTCTGATTTTGGACGCTTAGCACGGGTTCGATGATGGTGGGGTAGGCCAGCAATGCCAGGATGCTGCCCGCATTACCCGCCGCATACAGAAAATAAGGGTCGTCTGCTGCTGCATGGTTGGTGTGGGCGAACCATCGTTGTAGCAAGGGGGCATTCGATGAAATCGCGAAGAATGGCAAACCTGCGGAAACCGCCAGCAATCCGAGCAGCCAGAAGACAGGCGGGTGGGTACCCGGCGTTGTCCAAGTTGCAGAAAGGGTAATCGGCAGGGCTGCGAACGCTGCCAGCATAATCACGATATGCAATCCAATTTGCACCTGGGGTTTCAGGTAACGCACAGATAAATGAGCATAGCCATAGCCCAGCAGCAGCACCGTCTGAAAGAACAGCATTGCCGTATTCCAAACGCTCGGCGAACCACCCAGCAGGGGCAGCGCTAATTTCCCAAATAACGGCTGGACCGCAAACACCAGAAAGGCGCTGGTAAAAATCGTGATCCCATAAATGGGAAGGGCTATACGATGGTTAAGTGGCATGGCGACTCTATACCGGCAATATATTGCTCTGAATTGACGCAAATGGTACTCTAATTCAGCGTTTTTCGAACCAATAGTTTGAAGGAAACAGATTATGGCGGACGAAAATCAAGACACGGATGATGGTGGGTTTTACGTTACCCGTGTTACTGCAGGCGCGATTGCCGGGCTAGTTTTGTTTTTAGGCGTGGTAATTTTAAACCAAAGCAAACAACTCGACGCAGCTCAATACATGATGGAACTGTTGGCTATGAAGCAGCAAAACCTTCAGGCCCAGATTGACGGCAAGAAAAAGTAAGCTGTTATTTAGGCGGCATTAAAGTGTCGTGCCCAGGCTAAAGTGACGCGCCGAGCCCGAGTTTGAAATATAAAAATATAGATGCGGCCCCGATGGCGACGCCATAGGGGAGAGATTGCCCCTGTCCTTCTGCGTCTTTCATCCACGGTAATTCAGCCAAAAATTGGATGGCGGAAAAATATTTTTTTAGGACAACAATTATGATCGCGAGAACCCCACCCATTAAAGTGACAGCAAACAAATAAGCCAGTAGGGATTCCCAGCCAAACCACAGACCCGAGGCGGCAATCAATTTAACGTCGCCACCGCCGATAATTCCTCTCGCAAATAAAAGCGCTCCACCGGCAAACAGAGCGAGTCCAACGCTATAACGTAGCGCGATTTCGGCCCCACCCAACTGCCAAAGATACCCGGCTGGCAGAAACAAAAGCGCCAACGCAATGGCCGTCCAATTGGGAATAATTTGGGTGAGGAAATCAGAGACTGCCGCATAGGTGATAACGGCGACAAAAGAAATTGTAACGAACCAATGCAGGGGGAAAGAAAATAGGTCCACGCCCTTACCGCCTTACAAATATCGCCTACAGATTGCGTAGGCTCAGCACTGCAGACAACAAAAGACGCTCAAATCCCCGGTAACTGGATAAGAGCGACATTAAACGCGAATCCTCAAGAAGGTGGCACCCGCCACCCGCTTGAAAACCCAATCTTTAGGAGGCTGCAAACTTGCGTTTGCGCCCGTCTTTAGAGCTTGTTGGCAACGTTGTTGAACGTGTTACCAAGATCGCTACCGACGAGGCTAACCGCGCCAATAATTACGACGGCGATAAGTGCTGCGATCAAACCATATTCGATTGCGGTTGCACCCTTCTCGTCATTCGAAAGACGTTTGATAAAACGGGTAATTGTTTTTGTCATTTGTTCGCACTCCACTCTTTTACAAAATTGGGTGGGCGAGGCCGTCCCCAAACAGTCACACCGTTAGCTCACAAAAGCCAACGCGTTGACATTGTTACACAATCAGCACGTAAAACCAATTAAAGATATTACGTACGCGAAGTCGCCCCCACTTTTACTTGGCGCAATTTCTCTAACGCCATTGCCGACATTCTAGCTATTTTTGCATTTAAATTCAACTAGATGTCAACTGAGGCAGAGACTAGCAATATTTTACCTATGAAACCATTAATTTTAGCAATTTAATTGTAGCGAAACAGGGCGATAGGTAGACAAGGAACTGTCCCTACATTTTAAAGTTTTCTGCGTAAAGCGGCGCAAGCGCTTGGATCGCTTCGGCTGGAAGGGGGCCCCTATCGGCAGCCTCAACCGCTTCTTCCAGTTGAGCGGTGTCAAATACGCCTACGTTTACGACGTCGATATCCGGGTTTGCGAGGCAGAAGCGAACGGCTGTTTGCGCCCTCGTACCATGGTCATCGCCAAGAATATCGAACACCGCACGGGCGCGACTTTCTTCCGTTGAAATATCGGCATTTTCATATTGTGCGCTCTCACGACCGGTCCGAATATCGGTTGCCAGCACACCAGCGGCAAATACCCGGACAGCCATCACCCCGGTGCCGTGCTTGCGCAAGGCGGCTATCAAGCCGCCAAAGTTCTGCCCCTCCCATGCGGACGGCATGTCTTGTCCTGCACTGGGGTTGAGCATGTTGTAGAAGACTTGCGCGGAATCGAAGGCCCCGCTTTCTGCTAATTTTAGAAGGGCAGGAGACTGACCTTTGGCAGTGAAACCTGTTGCCCGAATTACCCCGGCATCTTTAAGCCGTGCCAACCCTTCAACCACCCCGTTCGGTTTCAGGATTTGATCAGGGGAGATATTTCGCGGACCGGGTTCGTCGCTGATAAAATCATGCATTTGAAAGAGGTCGATCCGGTCTCGCCCCAATCGCTCTAAACTCTCATATAAGCCGCGTTCAATGGCACCAGGGATATCGGAGAGATCATCCGCTTTTATTCCAAATTTGGTCGAAATGATTGGTTCGCTATCCATTTTTGCCAGACATCTGCCGATGTTGGTTTCGGATTTTCCGTCACCGTACTGACGCGCCGTATCGAGCCAATTGAGCCCAAGCTCCATCGTACGGGTGAGCAGCGCCAATTGCGCGTCTGCTTCGCCTTCAACAAAAGTACCGGCACCACGACCCGTACCTAAAATAAGTTTGGAACACCGAAGTTCTGTGCGGCCGTAGTTTGAGTAATTCATTACGCTAAAACAGTAATTTCGGCAGGTAGGTCGCGATTCCTTGGAAATTGATAATCAACACCATGCCGATGAGCATGAGAATCCAGTAAGGCGTAGAGCTTTTAAAGATCGACATGACGTTCAAGTCTGGCTCTTGATCATTAATCGCGGCTTTTACCGTATAAACCAACAACCCAAACGGTGGTGTCAGAAGACCTGCCTCGATTGAGATAATGCCGATAATTGCAAATGCGACCGGGTCATACCCCAGCTTTACGGCGATGGGCGCAAAGATAGCCGCCGTCAGCAACATGATTGAGATCGAGTCGATAATCATGCCCAGCAAAAACCAAATGAGAATCATCACGGCTATGACCATCCAAGAAGCCATGCCTGATTCCAAGAATAGGCTTTCAATCGCATTGGCCAAGCCGGTCATGGCGAGGGTGTTTGAATAAAGCGCCGCCGTCACCAACAGAAGTAAAATAGGTCCCGAAGTCCGCCCGACAGCTAAAATGGAATCGACAATTTCCCGATACCGCATGCCTTTTAAGATACCAAGAATAAGCCCCAGAAAAGCGCCGACACCGGCACCTTCAGTCGGACTAAAGTAGCCAAACCAAATGCCCCCTAGCACCGCGACAACCACGGCAAAAATACCAGCCAGGCTGATTGAGAACTGAGCCAGTGAAACCTCTTCGACGTCACTGGCTGTTTCCTCAACAACGGGCTCAGAACCGGCACCAACGGCTTCCGGTTTGATAAGTGCCATGACAATGACGTAGATGATAAACAGTGACGTGAGCATTAAGCCTGGGAGAACACCGGCGAGAAAAATTCTACCGATAGAGACCTCGGTTAAAATGCCCCAGACAATCATCAGAACACTCGGCGGAATTAGCATGCCGAGACAACTTGAGCCCGCGACAGTTCCAAGCGCAAAGCCCTTATGATAGCCGTGCCGTTTCATTTCAGGATAGGCGATCCGGGAAAAGGTTGCGGCCGAGGCAATGCTGACACCGGTTACGAACGAGAACAACGCGTTGCCCAGAACCGTCGCAATCGCGAGGCGACCGGGAATCTTTTTAAGCATCGCGTTCAAGCCACGATAGACGTCGGTTACGGCACCTGACTTGCCAATAAATTCGCCCATCAACAAGAATAACGGAATAACCGCAAAGACATAATCTCTGATGCCTTCATAGGCCTTCGCCGCCAACATGACTTGAACGGTCCTGAAGGCATTCGCATCACCACCGAGAACAAGAAAAATCCCAAGCGCACTGGTCATCCCAAGGGCGATGGCGATATGGACGCCGATTGCGACCAAGAAGACCAGACAAACAACCAGAAAAGCGGCGATATTAACTTCAAACACGTTTTTATTTCCTATCTATTTTCTGATTGTCTTAGTGCGACGGGGCATTTGGATCGGCTTCAGAATCCAAAAGTTCCGGCTTAAAAATATCGATATACGCCATGACCAAGTAATTCATCAACGCGATGAGGCTACCAAACATAACAGCCCATCTGGCAGGCCAGGCCGGGACGCGAAGCGCACCCTCACCTTCAAATTCGTTTTCGACCCAAGACCGAACGCTCTCTTCCCATCCACCGGTAATGATCATCAGGAAAAATGCGGCTCCTAGAAGATAGCCAATGCACTTAAGGACCCTTTGAACGTTTGCGGGGAACCGGGTTACCAAGAAATCAGCCTTCAACATTGAGCGGCTTCGGATGGCATAACCTGCCTGCAAGAAAACAATGATAACGATTGAGGCGGTCACAATTTCTGCGACACCGTCAAAACGTTCCCGATCAATAATATTGGCCAGAATAAGAAAGGTAAGGCTAAAGGCCGCCGCCGCCGCTATGACCATAAGAAATTTAGAGAGACGATCACTAAAAACGACTAAGTTCATTATCAATGTTCCTTGGTATAAGAGCCATGTTAGGCCCTATCACGCTGATCTAATGCCAAAATTTCTAAATCTAAATGAGCTTAAAAGAAACCACCGGCTAGACACAAATCTGTGAGCATCCAGCCGGTGGGGTTCTTTGCGTTATAAAACGCCTAAGTCGCGTCTTATTTTACGACGTAACGTACGGGCCACTTGTAGCCTTCTTTTTCTGCAGCTTTAAGAGTTGCATTCAAGATTTTGACTGCTGGAAGACCTTCTTTTTCCAGCGCATCAGCATGCTTTTGGGGCCAATGAGCTAGTTTTTGTGCCCACTTCAACCGAACACTTGCGGGCAAATCTTTGACCGTGATGTTCTTGCGAAGCCAAGCCATGTCTTTCTTGTAACCAGCTTTGTTACCAGTGCCGGTCAACGCTTCGTAACGAGCAGCAACTTCCTTGAAGATAGGTTTCGCATCTGCAGGAAGGGAAGCCCAATACCGGTTGTTAACGTTAAGCGCATGCCACGTGATCGAACCGAAGCCGATGGTGGTGTAGTATTTACCAACTTCGTGAAGTTTGAAAACGGGACCCCATGCGCTTGGGAACATGATGCCACCTTCGGCAACACCGTTTTGAATCTTCTTATACCAACCTGGCAGACCGTCTGTGACGGCAATGATGCCGATCCCGGCTTGCTTCATCCAGTTCAGGTTGAGGCCAGCACCAAGGATTTTGTGCCCTTTAAGATCCGCAACTTTATTCCAGTCGAAGTTGGTGCCGAGGTTATAACCGCCGTCACCGATACGCGCGAGCATGGTTTGCTTGAACTTTTGGAAGCGCTTTTCGAGGCTTGGGAATTGCTTATAAACGCTGGCAGCAATCGCGACGCTTTTGACCGGGTCCATGGTGCCGAAAGGCAGCATGATTTGGAAGGCGTGCATTTTCAGTTTCGATGCTTCGAAGCAGAAGCAGAAACCGCCGATATCCAGGATACCATTTTCAATGCCTTCAAACACGTCGAACACTTTAACAAGCGAACCACTGTAAGCTTCGATAAATTTGATTTTATGCTTGGTTTTTGATTCAATCGCTTTCTTCAGCTCAGGCTGGAAAAAGTTTTTCATCAAACCGGCATAAACGACCGTCGGCGGATGGCCGGAGCCGATGCGCACTGTGATGGTCTTCGCATCAACCGGTGTGCTGGCAGCCATGGCGATACCCACCGCCATGCCGGTCGCCGATAGACCCAGCGTTAGTTTCTTGAATAGGTTCATTGTAACTCCTCCCTATTGGAATATTTAGGCTTTAGACTCGGAATTGATATTTCAGCCATTTGATTTTGCAGGTTCTAGCATACCTGACCGTTCGCGACGAGTCTAAAAGATTTAGCCTTATTAGGTAAGCAAAAGCCGGTTGTTGCGGCAACAATGAGTCTCTATAACAAGCTCAGTGATATTTCAGAGGGCGCCCTGAGAAAAAACATGGGAAATGAAAGACGGCTAATGCGGGATGGCGTCTACGCCAGGATTCGCGACGAAATCCTGGCATGCGTTCTCCAGCCTGGATCAAGAATTTACGAAAATGATCTTGCCAAACGGTATCAGGTCTCAAAATCCCCTGTGCGGGATGCACTGCTACGCTTGCAGGAAAAGGATTTGATCGAAGTTTTACCGCGCAAGGGCTACCGGGTGCGGCCTATTTCTGTGTCCGATGCGCGTGAACTCTATGAAATGCGGCTGCTGCTGGAACGGGCAAGCACGGAATATGCAGCTGAACATGCAACCGAAGATGAACTAGCTTCGCTAGACCGATTCCGCACGGCCGATGAAAATATGACTTTATTGTCTTGGGTGAAATACAACAGTGAATTTCATCGCTCAATCGCAGCGATTGCGCATAATTCGCGACTTGTGCGGGCGACCCAGGAAGTCATAGACCAATTCGACCGCTTAACTTTTGTCAGTGTTTCCAGTGCCGAATTCGATATTACCAAAGGAAAATTCGCAGGTGAACATGGCGACATCATTGATGCGGTCCAGACCCGGAATAAGCGCCGCGCCGGCAGTCTGGTTTCGAAACACATTAAGAATTCTCAAAAACGTCTGATGGCGGCATTTGACGATTTGCCAATCACGCCTTAGACAACCACAACTTTTTTCACTCACAAGGAAGTACCAAGAATGATCGATTTATATACCTGGACCACACCGAACGGACGTAAGGTCACCATTATGTTGGAGGAACTGGGCATTCCCTACACCCTCCATGAGGTCAACATCGGTAAGGGCGAACAGCGCGAGCCGGACTTTTTAAAGATTTCTCCGAACGCCAAAATCCCCGCCATCGTCGATCAGGAAACCGGCATTTCCATGATGGAATCTGGCGCCATCCTGCAATACCTTGCAGAAAAGACTGGCAAGTTTTTGCCGACTGATCCGACAAAGCGTTGGGCGACCATCGAGTGGCTGAACTGGCAGATGGGTGGGATCGGACCGATGCTGGGCCAAATTCATCACTTCAATTTTTACAACCAAGGCAAATCGGAATACGCTGAGGAACGTTATCTTAATGAGGGGAAGCGGCTGTATGACGTTCTCAACAGACGCCTCGCCGATAACGATTTTGTCGCTTGTGATGAATATACCATTGCCGATATGGCGACCTATCCGTGGATTGCGCGCTATGACCGCCAGGGTATCGATGTTGCCGATTATGAAAATATCTTGCGTTGGTATTTGAACGTCACGGCCCGTCCGGCGGTGCAAAAGGGCTATAACATACCGGCTTCCGACCAAAAAATTCCAATGCCGGAATAACGACCATGGCAGAACTGACCATCAACATGGGTGGCTATCAGCCGCCAACGTCTGTCCACAACCGAGCCGCTGAGGTCTTTGGCAAAGAGCTAAAGACCCGGCTTGATGACCGGGTCGAATTTAATCTGGATGGCAACATGCCGGGTTCAACCGGCTGCCGTGCCGATGATCTGCCGAAGATGGTCGATAAGGGCGATCTGACCATGTGTTACTTCGCTTCAAGCTATTTGACGGAGAACGTTCCAGAAATGGGGATCTTCGATCTGCCCTTCGTCGTCGATAGCCGGGAAAAGGCTTATGCTGCACTTGATGGAGAACTCGGTGATCTCCTCAAGAAAAAATATCTGGAGACGACGGGCTGGCGGGTGCTCGGGTTTTGGGACAATGGCTTTAGGCATTTTACAAATTCAAAACGGGCCATGCGCACACCCAGCGATTGCGAGGGGATGAGCGTCCGGTCCATGAACAGTGAACTGCACCAGGAATTCTTCCGTCTGTTGGGCATGGACCCTATGTATGTGGATGTCAGTGACTTGGTCGAGGCTGCTAAAACCGGCAAGCTGGACGCGCAGGAAAACCCACTGACCAACACCTATCGCTTTGGGACCCATAAGTATCACCGTCACATCACACTGACGGGACATTTCTTTGGGGCAAGCTTGGTTCTTGTTAACAATGACACCTACGAGAGCTGGCCGGAAGACGTGCAACAAGCGGTTCAGGACTCGGTCAAAATCGCGACCGAAGCACAGCGGGGATTTGCCCAAGCGGAAGACGAGGAAATTCTGTCCGTCCTCGACCCCGCCGAAAACGACGTGGTTGACCTCAGCGATGAAGAACGCGCCGAATTCAAGAAGGCGGTTGGGCCCTTGCTTGCCAAACAGCGTGAAAAGCTGGGCGACGATATTTTTAAAATGGTTGAATAACCTAGTGTGGTGAAATTCAGTTCCACCACACTTGAATTGGGAGAAACATCATGAGTTTAAAAGTAGGCCTTATCGGCCTTGGCCCCATGGGCGGAAACATTGCCGGCAATTTGCTGAAGAAGCAGTTCGCGGTTGCCGGGTACGATCTCATTCAGGCGAACATTGATGCGCTGAATGATTTAGGTCTCGATGCAAGTTCTTCTGTCGCTGAAGTCGCAGAAAAAGCCGATGTGCTGATTTCATCGTTGCCGAGCTATGGTGCGCTGCAATCGGTGATTTCTGATCTGAAGGCTGTGTCTAAGCCGGGCCAAGTTTTGATCGAATGCTCGACCCTGCAAGTCGATCAAAAGATCGAAGCAGCCGGGATGCTAAAAGATGACGGACGGGTGATGCTCGACAGCCCGATTAGCGCAACTCCCGCGATGTTGGCCAAGGGCATGGCATCCATCCACATCAGCGGTGAAAAAGATGCTTTTGAAAAATGTCTCGAGATTTTCGAAGGGTTCACTGCCAGTAATTTCTATGTCGGCGAAGTCGGCAACGGATCGCGGATGAAAATCCTCGCCAACTATTTAGTACATGTCCATACCACGGCGGCAGCGGAAGCCATTGTGTTGGGGCAGAAGGCAGGGCTTGACCCACACATGATCCAAGAAGTCCTCAGCGCCAGTGCCGGAACCTCCAAGATGATGGAAATTCGCGGTAAGTTCATGGCCGATTCCGACTACCGTGAAGGCGGCGGCACGATGTTCGCGATCTTTGAAAAAGACGCCAGCATCATCACCGAATTTGCCGCCCAAGTTCACGCGCCGATTGATCTGTATGTTTCTGCCCGTCAGAAGTTGAACTCGACAATCGCGTTAGGCTATGGCCACTTGGATACGTCTGCAGTCTGCAAGGGCATCGAAGTCGCTGTCGGGATTGACCGCGATATTGTTGAGGACTAGTCCCTTATAGCCCTGTGGTTCGAGACGCGCTCTTGCGAGCGCTCCTCACCATGAAGGAATATTAAAACTCTTCATCCTGAGGAGGCTGCGAAGCAGCCGTCTCGAAGGACGCCTTTAAACCGCCGCCTGGACCATAATCTCGACCAGCTTGCCGGGTGTGCCGAGGACTGTTCCCACGGTCGCCCTAGCAGGCGGGTTGTCCAAATCGATCCAATCCATCCAGCACGCATTCATTTCTGCCTTAACCGACATGTCGGAAAGATAGACCATTGATGACAGCAGCTTGGATTTGTCTGTACCTGCTGCGGCTAAGGTTTCATCGATGGCGCTAAGCACCTGGGCCATCTGGCCTTTGATGTCCTGCGTGTCGTCGTCTGCGGTCATTCCCGCCAAATAGGCGATGCCGTTATGAACGACAGCCTTGCTGAGATGGCCTCTGCTGTTAATGCGTTGAATGGTCATTTTGTCCTCCCAAAGATACGAATTTTTTGATTGGCGGAATTGACGTCTGAGAGCTAGGCGTCAATACTTCCGCGCAAACAATTTATGCAGGGAAATCATGACGACAATCACACTGCGCGTAAATGGGGTATCTCATACAGTTGAGAGCGATCCCGCGACGCCTCTTATATTTATCCTTCGGAACAATCTCGGCCTCACCGGATCGAAACTTGGCTGCGGCCTCGAAACCTGTGGCGCTTGTGCCGTGCTGGTCGATGGTGAGCCTGAACTCAGCTGCGTCCGCGCAGTCTCTGAATTCGAAGGCCACGACATCACCACTGTCGAAGGCCTGATGGAAGATGGCAAACTCAGCACCGTTCAAGATGCTTTTGTGACCGATGGCGCAGCCCAATGTGGCTATTGCATTCCGGGCATTGTTGTCGCAACAACGGGATTATTTAAAAAGAATTCAGCCCCGGATGATGCGGCGATTACCGAAGCCCTTGAAAAGCATCTCTGCCGCTGTGGGTCGCACGCCAATGTCTTGAAGGCGGTCAAGCGCATCGCGGCGGATGGAGGGTTGAACAATGGCTAGTCCTTCGCTTGAGAAGAGCCCCAACGTTGATGATTGGGTTTCAGTTGAGAAAGATGGATCGATCACGGTACAGACCGGCAAGGTTGACATTGGTCAGCGGGTATCGACAGCCTTGGCCATGGTCGCGGCTGAGGAATTAGATGTTGAGTATGACCGGGTCCAAATCGTGCGGACGCAGACAACAGGCTCGCCAGATGAAGGCGTGACCGCTGGCAGTGGTTCGATGGAGCAGTCCGCAACTGCAATTCGGGAGGCGACAGCTACCGCGCGCCACCACATGTTAGGGCTGGCGGCGGATGAGTTTGAAGTCGATGCAAGCTCCTTAGACGTCGAAGATGGTTTAATCACGTCGCGAGATACAAATAGCACCACCACCTATGGCGATTTGATGGGCGGGAAGTCCTTCAACATACCGGTGGATGTGGAGGTTAAAATCAAGGACCCCGGCGACTACAAAATCGTCGGCACCGACGTTGTCCCTCGCGGACTCGAAGACATTGTTAGCGGCAAGTTCAAGTATGTTCATGATATGAACATAGAGGGAATGTTGCATGCTCGGGTTGTGCGTCCACCGCATTATCATGCGACGCTCAGGTCCATAGACGAGGGCCGTGTCGAGCGCCTTAAGGAGACGGGTGTTGAAGTCGTCGTCGAAGGCAGCTTTGTCGCTGTTGCCCATGCTGATGAATTCCAAGCGGTCAAAGCGGCGGAACGTATAAATGCCGCCATCGAATGGGACTTAGGGAGCGGCTTGCCGGTGAAAGACCTTTATGAGTCGCTGACATCGAACCCCAAGGTAAGTCATTTGCTGATCGATGGCGTTCCAGGTGACGACCCTATCCCTGACCTTGGCGATCCCCCAGCTGAAGCAACGGCGACCCTGAGTGCGCGTTTCGAAAAACCTTATTTCATGCACGGCAGCATCGGACCCTCGGCGGCGATGGCGGTTCTGGACAGCGGCAAGTTGAAGATGTGGTCCCATAGCCAAGGTGTTTACACCCTAAGAGATGCCACCGCTGAAGCACTTGGCATGGACGTGGATGATGTTGTGATTGAGCATGTGCCAGGAGCCGGATGTTACGGTCACAATGGCGCAGACGATGTTGGCTTTGATGCGGCTTTGATCGCGACGAAAATTCCAGGGAAGCCGATCCTTCTAAAATGGAGCCGCGAAGATGAACACGCGTGGGAGCCTTATAACTCCGCCATGGTTATGGACCTTCGCGGCAGCTTGGACGGCGATGGGAATATTGTCGAATGGTCGCACGATACCTACAGCGACACCCATAACATGCGGCCCCGAGGCGGCTCACCTGGGGTTGGACCTGGAAAGCTAATTGGCGCGCAATATATGGACCCGCCCGTTCCGGCTGTGCCGTCTCAATTGAGCTTCGGTCCGCACAACGGTAAGTATCGAAACCAAGACCCCCTGTATACCTTCCCCAACCGGCGGATCGTTAAGCATATGGTGGAAGGGTTGCCGCTGCGTTGTTCCGCACTTCGGGGTTTGGGGGCGTCAGGCAACGTGTTTGCGCTTGAATGCTTTGTCGATGAAATGGCGGAAGAAGCGGGTGTGGACGCGGTTGAATTCCGTCTCCGGAACCTTACGAACGACAGGGCCAAGGCTGTCATTAAAGCAGCAGCAGAAAAATTTGGCTGGCCGAGTGCGGAGAAACCCGGCTTTGGCAGCGGCATTGCGTTTGCGCAATATAAGAACGTCAAATCCTACGCCGCCGTTGCGATTGAGGTCGAAGTGACAGAGGACGCTGAGATTAAGCTCCACCGTGCCGTGATTGCGGCAGATGCGGGCCATTGTATTGACCCCAATGGACTGGCCATGCAGCTTGAAGGTGGCTTGATCCAGGCCGCCAGCTGGACTCTTTATGAAGAAGTCACCTACGACGCGGGGGGTGTAACCAGCCGTGATTGGGACGACTATCCGATCCTTCGGTTCGGCAATGTCCCCGAAATCGAGACCGTTCTTGTGGAACGTCCGGGCGATCCGTTCTTGGGGGCAGGGGAAGCAACCTCCGGCCCGACAATCGCGGCGATCGCCAACGCGGTTTATAACGCCACCGGTCTCCGGCTTCGGCGTCTACCGCTGACTGCTGATGCCATTAAAAAAGCAGCTTTGGAATAGGAAGAAAAATGAGCCGAGCGCCAGAACTTGATTACGAAAAAATGTCTGATGAGCAAAAACGGGTGTATGACGAAATCGCGTCCGGCCCCAGGGGCGGCGTGCGCGGACCGCTGGGGGTGTGGCTGACACGCCCCGGCCTCGCAGACCGGGCGCAGAATTTAGGTGCCTATTGCCGCTATGATTCGTTGTTGCCGCCAAAACTGTCTGAATTGGCAATTATTGCGACAGCACGGCTTTGGGGCTCCGCCTACGAATGGTTCGCCCACAGCAAGATCGCGTTAGAAGCAGGCGTGGCGCCAGAAATCGTTGAAGCCATGCGCCTTGGCATTATTCCTGAGTTCGACGACCCCGACCAAGCTATCGTCTTCGAAGTTGCCGTTGCCTTGCATGTGGATCGCAAGATTTCGGATGACCTGTTTGATCGAGCGGTTGCTCAGCTGGGCAAAGACACAGTCGTCGATCTCGTTGGAATTTTAGGGTACTACACCCTGATCTCCATGACCCTGAATGTGTTCGAAGTCCCGCTCGTAAATGCCGACGGCGCAGACGAAATTCGCCTGATGCCTGAATTAGCCGAAGGGACGTTGGTGTTTGGGCGTAATACCAAGTCTCCCTAATTAAGATCCATAGAGATCGCAAATACGGCCTGTCGGGTAGGAGAAATGCCGAAGGCGATGTCCTGCATCGGCAAGACTTTTCGACGCCCTCCGACGGGCTGTATTTGCGACCGAAACGGCAGCTTCACAAGACTTTCGGACAGCGTCGCGCCCGTCTCGCGATGCCGAGCATCGCCACAACAAGCGCTCCTTGCCGAAAATCATGTGAAGCCGTCTCTATGGGTCTTAATTAGGGAAACTTGGTATTAGCTTACCCACTAATCATTTCACACCGCATCGGGATACGTTCGGTTTTATCGCCCATCTCTTTTAGCTTCGCGTTGAAGGCGATTGAGTGCTCAGTTGTGAGGTGATATTCGAAAGAGGCCAAGTCTTTATAAGTCTCATAGAAGATGAAGGCGTTTTCGTCGTCTTGGCGTCGCACGACGTCGAATTGATAGCAGTTTTCTTCTTCCGCCACGGAGATTTCTGCATTGGCCATCATGAGGGATCTGATCTCTTCCAGATGCCCGGGCTTCGCCTTAAACAGAACAACAACTACAAATTTTGCCATTTGAGAAATTCCTATTCACTTATCTGGTCGCAGAAGATCGGTTCACGTTCGGTATTGTCGCCCAGTTCCGTGACCTTGGCGATGAAGGCTTTGAAGTGGTCAGTTTCGCGGTGCGTGTCCAAGGAAGCTCTGTCCTTATAGACTTCATAGAAAATAAACGCGTGGTCGTCGTCTTGGCGTTGGACGACGTCGAACTGATAGCAGGTTTCTTCTTTTACAGATGCTGCCGCGTTGGCCAGCATGACGGGCTTGATCTCATCCAGATAGCCGGGTTTGACCTTGAACAGGACGACGTTTACAAAATTTGCCATTATGTCTTCTCCCCATGGGCAGTTGATTGCTGTTGGCCTTTTGTAAAAACAAGTCGCCCCCAGGTCAAAGCACAAATATCTGATGCCGGATTTGAAAGCATTGTTTCTCGCTTCAATTCCTCGTGTTCTCAGGGCTTGAGAGCTTGCGATGCTTTGGTCCGACAGGTATTTTTTCGCATACTGATTCCAATGCTAAGAGGTGCGTGACTGTGGTCGATTATAACTACCGGAATTTCAGAACGTCGAATTACGACTACATGGCGTTTCCTGGCCCTAAGGCGGGTGATGATATGCTCGATTTCTCTTTGACGTCGCTGGATGGTAAGGAAATCAAGCTCTCTGATTATAAGGGCAAGTGGGTGGTGATTGAGACCGCGAGCCTAACCTGCCCGATGTACGTCAAAAATGTGAACCCGATCAAAAAAGTAATTCAGAAATTTCCGGATGTTGAATTTCTGGTGGTCTACGTCCGCGAAGCCCATCCGGGTTCTCGTGTTGGACCCCACGAAACTTTAGACGATAAAATTGCCCTGGCGGATCGGATGAAGAATGAAACCGGCGAAGTCCGGAATATGGCTGTCGACAACCTGGATGGAGAGATGCACAAGGCCTACGGCTCATTCCCAAACATGGTCTATGTGGTCAACCCGGACGGCAAGGTGATCTATCGCTGCGACTGGTCCTATGCCCATTTGATCGAAGGTGTCTTGAAAGAACGTGACAAGTTGCACACCAATGAGCGTAAAAAGATCATCACCGCTTGGCCGTGGATTATGATCCCGGTCATTCTTAAGGGCGGCTGGGACGCGTTGTTCGATCAGTGCAAGGCACTGCCATTAATCGTCTGGGGCCACTTGAAGCTCGACATCGCGGAACTGTTCAAAAAATAAAGCCCACCCAGGTTTCCCTGAGTGGGCTCCCAATTACGTATATGCCGACGTTACTTAATCAGATGGGCAAACTGCTTGTCTGGATAACGCTGACCCGCCGTGACGCCAGGAACGAAGACACCTTCCAGGGCAGCGCATTCATCGCTGCTGAGGCTGATGTCGGCGGCGGCGAGGTTGTCGCGCAACCATTTCCGCTTTTTGGTACCAGGGATCGGCAAAATGTCTTCGCCCTGATGCAAGACCCACGCAATGGCAATCTGAGCAGGCGTGCAGCTTTTGGCCGAGGCGATATCATTTATCGCATCCAATAGCTTTTTATTGGCGGACATGTTCTCTGGATGGAAACGCGGGTGATCATGACGGCGGTCGCCTTCTGGTAAATCCTCAGGCGTGACGAATTGAGAGGATAAATACCCCCGACCAAGCGGCGCATAGGCAACGTAGCTAATGCCCAGTTCCCGCGTGGTTGGCAGGTATTCGGTTTCCGCTTCCCGGGTCCAGAGTGAATATTCTGTCTGCAATGCTGAAATCGGATGAACGGCGTGCGCGCGTCTGAGGGTGTCCATGGCGGCTTCCGATAGGCCAAGATAGCGAATTTTCCCCTGCTCTTTCAATTTCACCATAGCGCCCACTGTGTCTTCAATGGGAACGTTGGGATCAATGCGGTGAATGAAATAAAGATCAATTACATCTGTTTGCAGACGCGCCAAACTTTTTTCGCAAGCCTCGGCCACGTGTTCGGGTGTGCCGAGTACGCCCTTCGGCCCCATATTTCCGAACTTAGTAATTAAGAAGGCTTTTTCGCGATAGCCGTCTTTAAAGGCCTTGGCCAAAAGCTCTTCGTTATGGCCAGAACCATAGGCATCAGAGCTATCAATCAAATCGCAGCCGTTGTCCAATGCCTCGCGAACCGTTGCGATAGATTCTGGATCATCCGGCGTGCCATAGGCTGTCGACATGCCCATGCAGCCGAGTCCAAGTTCACCGACTTCTACATCACTATGTCCGAGTTTACGTTTTTTCACGGTTTCTTCTCCCTGTCGTATTGAATTTATAGTTTTAATTGTTATCCGGAGTTTACCCTTGTGAGGCCCACCGGCAAAAGCGAAATTTACCGGCTGAGGTATTCGGTTTCCCAGTCCTCGACTTCCGGCCAAATGCGTCGACCAACGCTGGGAGAGCCAGGCGCATGGCGAGTGTAATTGATGATTCTGTTTGTCCATTCTTTGTCGTCGAGGCCCAATCGCTCGTGGGTCGCTTCAAACCCTTCTTTCCGGGCATCTAAGGAAAGAAATTCGTAAAGGACAGAGTGCTTCGCCCAGCCCGCCACAGACAACAACTTCCGGGTGCGGATACAGCCCGGCATGCGGGTCATGTGGGGTAATCGGTACTGTGCATACCAGGCAGCAAGATCATATTCGTCTTCTGTCGTCATGGCCCTAAAACTGCCCATTTGAATGGCGGGCCCTGGCGTTGTGCCGCTGGCCCGGCCACCAATTTCAGGGCCGTTAACCCGTGCTTCTTCCGAAAATATACAGGTTCGGGCACCGATGCGCTTGCCAAACATGGATTGGACCGCGTCATCGGCCAATTCAGCATGGGGTGTCGCCAGCGGGTTATCAATATCGATGACATTAGGGCTGAAAAAGACGTACGGATGCGCACCGCCAATCAAGGTGACATAATTTGTACCTGTGCCAACGGATTCGTCTTCTGCACGGGCGAGGTGCTCACCAATTTGCTTCATGTGGGACCCACCGCCCGTAATTTCGTAAGTCGCCGCCCACAGATAGCCTGGGCGCGCGAGAACCTCGGGAAGGTAGTCCGTATGCAGCCAGTTCAAATAGCCTTCTTTGTCGTCTTCCGCTAAGTCGTACCACGTCGCCCAAATACCTGTATCCATGAAGTCTCTCCTAAAAAATTAGATGAGTGGATATACCCAGCCATCACCTTGTTGGCAATGTCGTCGCAACTTCGTGAACGGGCGGGGAATTGCAATCGGGAATTGGGACTATATTTGAGGGGGCGGGACACTGTATCCTTATCGAAGGGCAGTCCACGGGTGGGTTTTAAGGATTTTCGGCTATGGAACAGAGCATCTTCGGCTTTATTTGGCGTTACAGTAAGCTTCAGCAGGTGGTTATATTGGTGGTGACGGTCCTTTCGTTTCCATTCCTTTATGCCGCGTTGGAACTGCCAAAAATTATCATTAACGATGCCATCGACGGCAAAGGCTTTCCGGTCACTTATTTTGGACACACGTTTGAGCAGATCCCCTTCTTGTTGGGGCTGTGCACGGCGCTTCTGACCCTTGTCGTCATCAACGGTATGTTCAAGATGAAGGTCAACGTTTTCAAGGGGGCCTTGGCCGAACGCTTACTCCGGCGATTGCGCTATCAGCTTTATGAGCGGATTTTGAGATTTCCGATCCCGCGCTTTCAGACCACATCGCAAGGCGAATTGGTGTCGATGGTAACAGCCGAAGGTGAATCACTCGGCTCCTATTTCGGCGATTCCATCGCTAAGCCCGCGTTTCAGGGCGGCACGATGCTCACCATCTTGGTGTTTCTATTCGTGCAAGACCCAACGTTGGGATTGGCCTCAGTTGCCTTGATCCCTGTACAGGCGTGGTTGATTCCGAAGTTACAATTTCAGATCAACATGCTGAACAAAGCCCGCGTTCAAGAAGTCCGCCGTCTGTCGGAATCCATCAGCGAATCGGTCTCCGGCATTCAAGATATTCACGCCAACGATACGTCCGCGTTTAAGCTCTCAGGGGTTTCCTGGCGGCTCGGGCGGATCTTTAAAATCCGCTTCCAAATATACAAAAAGAAATTCTTTATGAAGTTTCTCAATAACTTCATCAATCAAATGACGCCGCTGATGTTCTATTCGATCGGCGGTATCCTGGCGATTAAGGGTGACATCACCATTGGTGCCTTGGTCGCGGCACTGGCGGCCTATAAGGATCTCATGGCACCGTGGAAGGAATTGCTGAAATACTATCAGGACATGGCCAATTCCAAGATCAAATACCAACAGCTACTTGAGCAATTTGATCCTGCTGGGATGCTGGACGAGTCGCTTCAGCGGCCTCGACCCGAAGAACTTCCAAAGCTTGGCGCGACCCTTGAATTGGAAAACGTTGTCCTGCAGGAAGAAGATGGCTTTCGGGTCCTGGACGGTGTTTCGTTTAGCGCAGACGCGGGCAAAAATTTAGCGATTGTTGGCACCGGCGCAGGCCGAGATCGCTTGGCGCAAGCGTTGGTACGCCTCGCCCAACCGACAGGGGGACGCATTATGATTGGCGGCCTGAATTTGGCAGGCTTACACGAAGCGGTCATTGGCTCCAGGATTGGATATGTCGGCCCTGAATCATATATTTTCAACGGCTCCATCGCCCACAATATTTTGTATGGTCTGAAGCATGCGGCAATTGGTCAGCCAAGCGGTGACGGTGACGATCTCATGGATCGAACGGAAGCGGTGGCCTCTGGCAACAGCGCCGACGATCCAAGCGCAGACTGGATAAATCCAAAAATTCTCGGCATGGAGTCTTCGGAAGAATTGACCCAGTGGTGGATGAAAATTATCCGTCGTTTAGGAATCGAAGATTTGCTTTTTACCCGCGCCTTGAATATGCAAATTGATCCAGCAGAATTCCCGGGATTGGCGGAGAGCATCTTGAATGCCCGGCACGTGATTGAGGAGAGATTAGAAGAATCCCCCGATGTAAAAGACCTTGTCCACTTCTTCGATTACGACAGTTATAATGTTAATGCCTCAGTCGGCTCCAACGTCATATTTGGTGAGCCCACCGATCAGGCCTTTGCGCTAAATTCTTTGGGTGAGAACGATTATGTAAGCCGCGTTCTGGAAGAGAGCGGACTAACTGAGCGGTTCCAGGAAATTGGTCTTCAAGTCGCCCGGACCTTGGTTGATCTCTTTAGCGATATGGAACTGGGGCATCCCATTTTCGAGCAGTATAGTTTTGTCGGTTTGGACGATTTAGAAAATCTAAAACCGTTGCTTGAGAGAGCAGAGCGGTGTGCCCTGTCGGAACTGCCTGCAGACGATCAGAAGGAACTCATATCCCTGACATTTCAATTGATTGTTGAACGCCATCGTCTTGGTTTTATTACCGAAGAGATTCAACAAAAGCTGGTGAAGGTGCGCGAGAAATTTAGAGAAAATCTGCCTCAAAAATTTGACTCCGCTATTGCCTTTTTTGATCGGGAAACGTTTAACCCGCAACTGTCTCTGCAATGCAATCTTTTGATGGGTAGAATTAATCTGGCGCGACCACGAGCAGAAGAGCGTATTTGTAAGTTGGTTTGCGGCGTTCTGGATGAACAGGGGCTACGGGAACAGGTCATCATGGCGGCGACGACCATGAGTGTGGGCATCGGCGGCAAGCGATTGCCGCTGGCAATGCGTCAGTTAATCGCCTTGGCCAGAAGTATCGTAAAGAAGCCGGAAATTCTGATCGTCAACGATGCACTTAATGCCCATGCAAGAGAATCCGCCGATGAGATTCGCCGGGCTGTATTTGATTTATTGCCTGAAACGACGCTTATTTGGATGGCGAGTGAGACCCCAAATATTGCGGAATTTGATCAGGTGCTGGTTCTACGCCAAGGTCGGATCGTTGAACGCTTAATCGAACAAGTGTCTGGCGAACAACAAGCGGTCGCCCTGGACGAAAGCGAAGAAGCAGCGACCCCAGAAGAGGGACCAACAATTCTGGACGCAGAGACGGAGGCTTTGGCCGAGGTGCCGTTGTTCAGTGCGATGGACAGGACCCAATTGAAGTTGCTGGCGTTTTCGGCACAACGCGTCACATTCGTACCGGGTGAGGAAGTTTTTCACCAAGGAGCACAGGCGTTTGCTGCTTATGTCGTGTTAGAGGGGCAATCGGAAGTCGTTGTCGGCAAGGGTGAGAATGAAACCGTAATCAACCGACCAAAGGAAAATGAGATCATCGGCGAAATGTCACTACTGACAGATAATCCGCGGTCTGCGTCGTTTAGAGCAGTCGGCGAATTGACCGTCCTCAGGATCAAAAAGGACGTCTTTTTGAACTTGGTTGAACACGATCCACATCTGGCTCTTGAATTGTCCCGCGCGATGAGCGACCGTATGGCGCAAATGATGCACAAAATTGAGGAAGCGGCATAAAGTGAGCAGCCTGACCCATCGTAAAATTGATACTGAAGAGATTATTGGTGGGCCGATCTATCACTATGCCGATATTCGTTCGGTGCATTTGGAGCTTACCCATCGCTGTAATGCTGCGTGCCCGATGTGTTCGAGAAATTTCTCAGGCGGGGCAACCAATCCCGATTTGCCGCTGGTAGAGCTCTCTCTCAGTGATGCGAAGTTAATTTTCCCGCCTGAATTTGTTCAGCAGTTAGATCTCATCTACGCATGCGGAAACTATGGCGACCCAATGGTGGCCAAGGATTGCCTGGAAATTTTTGCTTATTTGCGGGACTGCAATCCAGACCTACGACTCTGCATGCACACCAATGGCTCAGCGCGCAGACCTGAATGGTGGGCGGATATGGCCAAGGTGATGAAGACAGGCCCCCATTATATGCGCTTCGGCATCGATGGCTTGGAAGATACAAGCCACCTTTATCGCCGTCGCACGAACTGGGATTTGGTGATGGCGAATGCGCAGGCATTTATTGACGCGGGCGGTCGCGCAGAATGGGATTATTTGGTGTTCCGCCACAATGAACATCAAGTGGAAGAGGCGCGCGCGCTGTCCCAGAAAATGGGCTTTAAGGAATTCTTCGTCCGCAAAACCGGACGCTTTAAAAGCGATAAGGATCTGCAAACGGTAAACCGGGTCGAGGTGCTGGATAAGGCCGGTGAATTTAACTATTGGCTGGAAGAACCCGCCAACCCGGAATATCTCAATCCGGCGTTCGAAGATTTGGACGCCATCAAAAACGAATACGGCACCTACGCGGCCTATCTCGACACGGTTCAAATTCACTGCAAGGTGGCTGAGAAAGGTAAGGTTTATATTTCAGCTGAAGGCTTAGCGCTGCCGTGTTGCTGGCTTGGATCAATCTTCACGAATAAGCGAAGCGCCCAACGAGACCAGTTTTTGAACATGATTGAGGATGCAGGCGGTAGGGCGGCCTTGGATGCGCGGGCACTTGGTATTAAAGGTGTAATTGAAGGAACTCTCTTCCAAAAAGACATCCCGGAAAGTTGGGATAAATCATCTGTCGCAGACGGTAAGCTCGCGACCTGCGCCCGGACCTGTGGCGTGGATTTCGACCCGTTAGGGAAACAACGAGACTAACTCATTTATACTCAAGGATGACCAAATGGCGAAGATTGAAACGATCGAACAATTGAGAAAAATCTATAAGCCTGCAGTGGGCAGGGCGGCTGAAAAGGTACTCTATGGATTAGAAAAATACAGTCGCCAATTTATCGAGCTGTCACCCTTTTTGGTCATAAGCTCCATGGGTACCGACGGCGTCGCAGATATATCGCCCCGCGGTGAGAAACCAGGGTTCGTAAAAATTCTCGACGACAAGACCGTCGCTATTCCTGATCGCCCGGGAAACAACCGAATTGATACGTTTACCAATATACTGAGCAATCCAGCGGTCGGTTTAATTTTCCTTATCCCTGGCATGAACGAAGTTTTGCGGCTCCAGGGCGATGCGGAAATTCGCGACGATGAAGATCTAATGGCAAGGTTTGAAGTGAACGGGAAGCTTCCGCGTGCAGTGGTCGTGGTCAAATTGAGAGAGGTCTACCTGCACTGTGCCAAGGCTATTATGCGCTCAGAGTTGTGGGAAGACAGCAACAAGATCGACCGCACCATCATGCCGTCCATGGGCCAGATGTTGAAAGAACAAATCGGCTCACCTGGACCCGCAGAGACCCAGGAAGAAATGGTCGCTCGGCATTATACGCAATTGTACTAAGCTTAATTATCGTTTTTTACAGTAGCATTTGCGGCCAATTTCAGTCGCACCACGCATAATGAGGAAACAACCGCAGAGGCCGCATAAACGTAAAGTCCGAGCAGGATTTGAGCGCTGGCCATGCCCGTACTTTTCGCCACAACGACCGCGACCGCGACAACCAGCACATCTGCAAACGACCACTTACTGAGAATCTCGATCCATTTTAACCCGGCGATGACCCGATGGTCTTCATAATCGTGCCGAGACCAAAGGACGAAGGAGACCATTATTTTCGCGAGGGGAAATATAATGGAAAATCCAACGATAACGGCGGCAATGGCGTATTCGCCTTCAAGAACAAGCGAGTGGATCGCATCGACAATGGAAAATTCATTGGTGAAAAAGATCAGTCTTTGAGTTTCGACAATCGGCAGGAACAAGCCCGCTGCCAAAAGCAATAACGCAAGAAAAAGCCCAAGGCTTAGAAAACGATCCGGGCCCGTTGCCTTATCGGCTAATGAAATTTTAGCGCGCTCCAAAATGAACCCTAGTGATATGGGTCAGCCGCATCTCGCAGCCCGTCGCCCATGAAGTTGAACGCCAACACCACCAGCACCACCGGCAGCATGGGCATCATCAACCATGGATACAACGCCACTGCTTCGATGTTCTGGGCTTCAGCCAACAGCACGCCCCAGCTTGTAATCGGCGGGCGCAGGCCAAGTCCTAAGAAGCTTAGCGCCGTTTCGCCGAGGATCATGGCGGGAATTGACAAGGTCGCCGATGCAATTAAGTGAGACATAAAGTTAGGCAACAAGTGGCGTCCAATAATTCGGCTTGGCTTGGCACCCATTAATTGCGCGGCTGAACAATAATCTTCTTCGCGCAAAGCCAGCAATTTTGATCTCACCGCGCGCGCAAGACCTGGCCAATCCAAAAGACCTAAGATGATGGTGATCCCAAAGTATACCAGGATCGGGCTCCAGGTAATCGGCAGCACGGCAGACAACGACATCCAGAGGGGCAGCTCCGGCAGCGATCTCACAACCTCAATTACCCGCTGGATACAACTGTCCACCCAGCCGCCAAAGTATCCGGCCAATCCACCGATGGTGATGCCTAAGATAAAGCTGATGGTGATTCCGACCAGCCCGACGGTGAGCGATATGCGCGATCCATAGAGCAGGCGAGACCCCATATCTCGACCCAATCGGTCCGTGCCTATCAGAAACATCGTGCCGCCCTTAGCCGGACACATCAGGTGAAAACTCCCAGGGATCAGTCCCCAGAAATTATAGTCATCGCCGGAACAAAAAAACCGGATGGGTTGAACCTTGGTCGTGTCGTCGGAATATTCCCGCTTCAGAGTTTCCATGTTCAGCGTGTACTTGAGCCCATAGACGAAGGGGCCGACGAATTCACCCTCATGGAACATATGAATGCCTTGCGGCGGCGCGTAGATGAAATCCGTATTCCGAGAATCCAAGGCATAGGGGGCCAGGAATTCAGTTATCAGGATCGACAAATATCCGGTCAGCAAAATAAACGCCGAGAACATGGCAAGCTTATGCTTCTTGAACTTCCACCAGATCAGCAGCCACTGGGGCGCCATGTAATAACGTTCTTGCTCTGGCGTGATCTGTTCAACTGAATAGGGGTCAAACGGCGCGTCCGAGACGTAATGTTGTAAATTGCTGCTCATGGCTAAACCTTTTCCCCCATTCGAATCCGGGGATCTAGGACCATTAACAACAAGTCCGAAATGAACATCCCAACAATGGTCAACGCCGCTAAGAATATAAGGAACGACCCGGCAAGATACATATCCTGACTTTGCAGCGCGTGCAGTAACATCGGCCCTGTGGTTGGCAGCGACATCACCGTCGAGACAATCACCGAGCCCGAGACAACTTGCGGCAGGATGTTGCCAATTTCAGCGACAAACGGGTTTAGCGACATCCGCAGTGGATACTTTAGAAGCAGTTTCACCGGCGGCAGACCCTTGGCCCGACCGGTAATCACGTATTGCTTTTGAAGTTCATCCAACAGGTTGGCGCGAAGCCGCCGGATCATGCCTGCAGTTCCTGACGTGCCAATGACGACGACCGGTACCCACATGTGTTCAAGCACCGACATGAATTTAGCCCAACTCCACGGCTTATTCAGATATTCCTCAGCCATCAGGCCACCAATCGACGTGCCGAACGTCACGTTGGCGAAATACAGCAGGATCAACGCGAGCAGGAAGTTAGGCGTCGCCAGCCCCAAAAAGCCTAAGAATGTGAGGCTATGATCCCCCCAACTGTACTGATGGGTGGCAGAATAAATGCCGATGGGAAACGAAATCATCCAGATGAAAATGATAGTGGAAAAGTTCAGTACAAAAGACAAAAGAAGACGGTCACCCACCACCTCGTTCACCGGCAGTTCATACTCAAATGAATAGCCAAGATCACCCTGCACCATGCCGGAGACCCAAACCCAGTACTGCTCAATCATCGGCTTGTCCAAGCCGTATTCCTGGCGCAAGAATTCAATTTTCTGGGGGTCGACCAATTCGCCCTGGCTCTCCAGTTCTGCGATATACGTGGTCAGATAATCGCCGGGCGGCAACTGGATGATAACAAACACCAGGGCACTGACCGCAAGAAGGGTCATGAACATTATGAGCACGCGCCGGACAACATAGGTAAGCATGGGCTATCTACTTCCGCTTCTTGGATTTAGAGGTGTCGAACCAGAACGTATCCGGGCGATGAACGCCGAAGTGAGCACCGGGGTCCCAATTGTAAATACCCTTAGGCGATACATTTCGGAGATTGCCGTTGACCACGACAGGTTGTGGGACAGATGCAATCAAGCCAATTGAAAACACGTTGTCAGCGTGCAGGGCCAACATGCGATGCCAAATTTCTTCGCGGCGCTGAGGACTGGCACTTAAGCGCCATTCTTTGTTAAGCGCTGAGAGTTCTTTGACCTCTTTAATTTGAGGTAACTCGCCAGCTTTTCCACTGGTGTTAAAATGCTGCCCCCACTTGGGCCATTGCAATTGAAGCTGCCGAGTTGGGGCCAGTTCTTCTGGGCTCGAGCTTGAAGTCGGGACGCCGTTCTCAAGACCGAACCACACCGACATAATCGATGATCCAGCGATAACCCGGCGGCGGAAGACTTCGCGCTGTAAGGGCTTGGTGTAAAGCTTAACACCGATTTTGCGCCAACTGTCTTGGATCAGTTCCAGCACGTCGGTCTGTTCGGTCTCTTCACCCGCGGTCTCTACAATAATATCCAGCGGGCGCCCGTCTTTCATCAAGCGGATATTATTGCTGTTTCGCTTGGTCAATCCCAAACCATCCAGCAACTTATTGGCCTTCTTCAGATCAAACGTCGCGTATTTTTTGCTGTAAGACTCTTTATATAATTTGCTTTCAGGCAGGATGGTGTTGTTACTTTCACGGGCGAGACCAAAATAGATCACTTGATTGATTTCGTGCCGGTCGATGCCAAGCGAAAGCGCGCGTCGGAAATCGGCTTTACGAAGCAAATCCCGCCATGCTGGGTCTGCGGCATTCAAGTTCGGGAACAGTGCCATTTGCGATCCCTTGGCCGATGACCACAACTGAACCTTAAAGTTATTCCGCTTCTCGCCCTGTTTCAAAAAGGTGTAGTTGTTAAAAAACAGACTGCGCGCCTGCAGGTCGGTTTCGCCAGCCCCTGACTTGGCCGGGATGAGTTTCTTATTCGCAATGCCGACGATAACTTGATCGATATAGGGAAGTTGGCGCCCCATTTTATCAACCCGGTGGAAGTACGGGTTTCGGACAAAAATAAACCGCTCAGCAGGCATTTTGTTGGTGATGAACCAGGGCTGTAACGAGGGCAATTCTGGATTGGTATTGCGGTAAAGCCGGGCCTTGCTTTTAAACAAAGAACGCCAGTTCCGCTTCTTGGCCTTCTTGGCCATCCTTTTCAGCTTTTTCTTCCTAACATATCTAATATGGAACTGTTTCAGGTAGTGGGCCGGACGGTAAATAAAGACCGGTCGCGCCTTGGCCAGTGCTGGTAGGAAGAAGGGATTGGGAGCCTGCCAAGTGTAGCGCACGGTCTCAGCATCCAGAACTTCAAACTTAGGTAGCTTTCCACCAATCTTGAAGATTCTGTTGGGTCCCGACTTGGAGAGCTTTCTGTGCTTCGCCACGTCTTCCCAGAAAAACCTGAAATCTTCCGATGTGAAGGGGTGGCCGTCCGACCATTTATGGCCTTTGCGAATATGCAGGGTAAAAATTCGGCCTTCCTCAACATCGACTTTTTCCAAGATGTCAGGCTCGATGATGAAATTCTTATTATAACCAACAAGGCGGGCATAGCCGTAGACCACCATCATCCGGATGTCTTTCGCCCGCGACATCAGTATGCGCATTCGCCCGCCGTGTTTGCCGTAACTTTCGCCGGATTTTTCCAACCGAACAACAGAGGGAGTTTCTGGTAAGCGTTTTGCAACCGGCGGCAAGTCGCCCGCCGCTACCTTATGAGCCAGTGTCGGCGTTTCAATATAAGTGTTGGCTGCGACGGGCACTGAGGCGGCTGCGATGATTACAGCCGATAAAGCCAACTGTTTGAGGATCGTGTTCATTCGCTTGCTTCTCCTAGGCCCGCACCGCTTTGGGCCCGCACCATGTGGCCATCGCCCAGCGTCACGAAAGGTAAAATCTGGCCCTCGCCCGCATTGAATGGCTCAGGCCAAGCGCCGGGCTCGGATGCTTTTCCTTCCAATAATGCCGAAAAATCCAGGCGCTGTTCTGGGTCCGGGTAGGGCACAGCTGAAACCAATGCCTTGGTATAAGGATGGGTCGGATTATTGAATAGCGTTTCGCGTGGGGCAATTTCAACGATCTGTCCGGCGCACATTACGGCAATGCGTTCGGCGATATAATCAACTACGGCGAGGTTGTGGGAGATAAACAAATACGTCAGCCCCAATTCCTGCTGAAGGTCTTTCAGCAAGTTTAGAATTTGCGCTTGGATGGAAACATCCAGCGCTGAAACCGGCTCATCACAAATCAGCAAATCGGGCCTTAGCGCCAGCGACCGCGCAATACCGATGCGTTGGCGTTGCCCACCAGAGAAACTGTGCGGATAGCGGTTGAGATGACGCGCATCCAAGCCGACCAGATGGATTAACTCAGTGGCGAGTTCGCGCCGGTAGTCCGGGTCACCAATTTCGTGAATAACCAATGGTTCGGTCAGGATATCCAAGACTGTCATGCGCGGATTCAACGACCCGAATGGGTCCTGGAACATATATTGTATCTTCCTCCGGATCGGGATCATTTCCGGCGCACTCAGTTTCAGGAGATCCGTCGTCGTGCCATTGTTGTTGTAAAGGATCTCACCACCACTGGCCTCCACTGCGCGCATAATCATTTTGCTGACAGTGGTCTTGCCGCAGCCACTTTCACCAACCAGCCCTAGGCATTCGCCGCGCATCAAATCGAAACTAATGTCGTTAACGGCTAGAACTGAGGCCGGATCGCCCAAGCCGAACATGCCACTTTGACGGCGTCCGGAAAACCGCTTGATCAGGTGTTTGACCTCAAGCAGCGGCTTGCCATCGTCAACCGAGCTATCGTCTGAATCCTCCTTGGCCTCCAACAGGTGGCCGGTATGGTGTTCAATCTCACGCAGCGGTTTCAGCCGTTCGCCTGGCTTCATGTCGAAATGCGGCACGGCGTCCAACAGGGCCTGCAAATACGGATGGCCGGGATTGTTGAAGATGTCGTTCAGTGAGCCACTCTCCATGACCTCGCCATGATAGACCACGACGACTTCTTCGGCGACATTGGCAACTACACCCAAGTCGTGAGTAATCATCAATACAGCCATGCCTAATTCTTTTTGCAGGTCTTGGATCAGCTTCAAAATTTGCGCTTGGATAGTGACATCCAAGGCCGTGCTGGGCTCGTCCGCGATCAGCAATGCGGGACGGCAAACCAAGGCCATGGAAATCATTGCACGTTGCCGCAGGCCCCCTGAAAGCTCATGTGGGTAGGTGTCAAACGCGCGCGCTGGGTCCGGAAAGCCAACCAATCGTAAAACATCGGTGGTGAGTTCCCGGCCTTCTGCATCACTGACATTGCGGTGCAGCAATAGGGCCTCGCTGATTTGATTGCCGATCGTATGGAGCGGCGACATGGAAGTCATGGGTTCTTGAAAAATAACTGAAATGCGGTCGCCACGGATGGCCCGGTATCCAGGATTGTCAGGGTTCATCCTGGCGAGGTCGACGGTGAAGTCATCACCCGCGTCGGAAATAACGGCTTCCGGCGGGATGCCGGGCAATCCTCTTAGTGCCGGGTCCGTGAATAGAATTTCACCCGATTTGATCAAGGCGCTTTTCGGCAAAATGCCCATGATCGCCTGTCCAGTAACGGATTTTCCCGATCCTGATTCACCCACAAGTGCGACGGTAGACCCTTGGCGGATGCGGAATGATATTCCTTTTAAGGCATGTATCGGACCGGCATCAGTTTGGAAATCGATGCAAAGATTGTTAACCCGTAAGAGGTCCGTCATGCGAGGGCTCCTTCGCCGGTAACATTAGAGAGGCTCATAACTTTGGAGGGAACACCCAACGCGACAAGATTGTCGATTGTTGCCGGGTCTAGGGTCAGATGATTGGCTTCGGCACTGTTGAGCGCAAGCCGGGCAATTGTCTGAAATCCGTTCAGTCGCGAATCAATTTTGATGTTTTGGCGATCACCAGTAAGGCTAAGCTGCATCCAACCATCGCTCCCGTCACGGCTGGTTGAAAAGTAGGATAATTTTAGGCCGCTAATTTCAAACCAATTTACGGTCGCTGACCCCAGGCCCTGAAGCGATACTGCCTGGTCTGTGACATGAATTTTCGTTACATGGCGTTTTACGGTAGCGATGCCATAAATACTGAAAAGAATGAAGGCTGTACCAAATAAAATCTGAAAAAACGCGTGCAAATCTGGCAAAGACAAGGGCACCGCCGTCAGGATCATGCCCAGGCCTGTTCTAACGTAATCCGCGAAAATACGGCGGGCTGAATAGTTGTAGGTCGTCACAATTAAATTCTTTCTAAGCGCTTTAGCACACGTTAGCGTGAATAATTAAAATTATCATCCGTTTATTTGAAGGTAAGTGACCAATTTAGTGATTTTCGTGGTTTTTTATTTGGTGTGGGCGCTTGTTTTTTCAAGTTTTGTACCTCACCAAGATGTTTCTCCTCTAGTGGGTACACGTCGTAATTCAATCCTCCCTTTAAAGAGAGGTCATGGCCTTCAATGAGGTAGCTTTGGCCCAATGATTTTTTCAATCGATCTATAACAATTGAAACATTGGAAGCTGACTGGGTGCCATCGGCGATAACCCCAAAAGAATACCCCTCCGTCAGGCGCGATACAGTATCGGAATTCCGTACGCACTCAATTAATCGGCTGGAAATTTCTGCTGCTAAATGGGAGTGAACGGTCGTATCATTGTCTCTGATCCCGACCGCCAATTCATCCAAGTTAATCAAAATAAGCGCAGACGACCGCCCGACCCGTTGTTCTTGTAGGGCCATATGCTTAACCCGATCCACGAACAAATCGCGTTTTGGCAGGTCAGTTTCCGGGTCGTAGAGCGACATGCTGCCACTCAGTGTGCGCATCGTTCCAACCAGACGCCCGGCCAATATTCTGGCCAGATTGGCACTGACGCCACTGTTTTCTCGGATTAACTGCAAGAAGACGTCTTTCGAAATGCTGAGCACGGTGACATCTGTTTTAGCCTGAACGGTCGCGGTCCGTGGGGCGTCGCTCAACAGTGCGAGTTCGCCAATCAAGTCACCTCTGCCCGGGTTTGCAACGGTTTTTTGTCCGGCTTCCGTATCCACATTTACATCGACAGTACCCTTGACGATAACACACGCATCGCTACCTGGGCTGCCCTGCCAGAACAAAATTTGCCCGGCGCTGAATTCTTGGCGCTCACTGGTAAAGGCCAAAAGCTTCAGTTTGGAACGGTCCATGCCAGCAAAGAACGGAATGGCTGCCAGCAGATCGGTCTCCACACCCAGGCCTTGGTTTTGTTCGGTAGATTTCGAGGCCTCCGTTTGGCCAGCGCCTTCGACGGGAGCAGGCTCTCCAGGTGTTGGTGCTTGCGGGGCCGTGTCTTCAACCCGGCCATGATCCATCTTCAGCACTCGGTCAAAGCGGTTGGCATGTTCCATATCGCTTTCAACCCAAACCAATCCCCGGCCTTCAAATTGTTTGAGGATGGTTTCAAAAATCGAAGATTGGGTCGGTGCATCGAAGGGGGCTGTCGCCTGATTGACGATCATCAATTGTGGTTGTTTGAGAAGATTTCGGGCAATGGATAATTTTTGGCGCTGGACCACGGACAATCGCTTGCCCTCACTACCGACATGGAAGTCGAGTCCGGCGACAAGAACCAGCGGCCTAATGCCCATGGAATTAACCACATCCGTCAGCAGAGAACTAATTTGACTGGCACTACCCGCTTTGTTGTAAGCGACCTTTCCGAATAAAATATTATCCTGAATTGAGCTGGCTGCGTTGTAGTCACCGTCATGAAAGAAAGCGATGGAGCCTTCATCTTCTTCGCTTATGGTTTCTGCAAAGAGGCGTCGTGCCTCCAGGATTTTTTCCTTCATGGCGTCGTCAATAAGGTCCAGATGATGCCTGGCAACGATAAGCTTAAAAGGAAGATCTTCGAGCCTGTTGCGTTCTTCCGTTTCTATGAATTCCAAGCCTAAATTGCTGACGTGATTTAGTATTTGTTGGAATTCCGGCAAGTCATCTGCGTCAATAAAGCCGAAGCGTTCAAAAAATTCGTGCCCCGGCGGCAAATCACGGAACAATTCCACCATGAGTGCGGCCATGGCACGGCCCATTTCCAGGAATTTACCTCCAAGTCCCACATCTTCTAGAATCTCCCGCACGAAGGCATTCTTACCCAGAGTCTCAATGGCAAAAGTCTCGCCGACCGGCGTTCCAAACAGAATGTTTTCGGCAACGGATGCGTTGTTGTTAAATTTTCTCTCATCGAATACTTCGACAAATTCTGCGAGGCCCGGGTCTTGTAATTTTTCTCTAACCGCACTCCGTACCTTAAGAACTTCTTCCGCGAGTTCAGGGTTTTCATCAGGATTAATAATTCGCCGTAGGCCAAGCTGGAATACGTCTTCTTCCATATCAACTTCTGGAAGGACATCAAGCATCCGTTGTGTCAGTTCGTCCGGGTTCTCAATGCCGATCTGTGTGTAGTCGATCCAGTCAGCGTTGATGTTCAACATGCTGTTGCCAGAACTATTTGCTTCTTTCAGCCAAGCGGTGGTTTCGGCTGACGTGGGGTCGGGCTCATCCCGCTGGGGGTAGTGTTTTAATACATAAAGAAGATTATCTCTTATGGTGCCAGCGTGGGTATAGGTTTCCGGGCCGATATAGGCCATGTGTCGACCGGAAATAGATTCATGCATGGCCTCTATGTTCTGTCCATCAATAGAGACCTTGCCACTGGTCGGGGAAATTTGACGCGCTAAAATTTGAGTCAACTCAGATAAGCCGCTTCCGCCACCGCCCATTATGGCGACGTGTTCGTTCACATCCATGTTGAACGATGCAGAGTCCACTACTTTCGAGCCTTCATCTTCCTCTAACGAGACATTGGCCGCACTGAAGGTGCCGTTAATTGTTTCCGGGTGTTCTTTAAGCGGTGCCAATAATTCAGCTTCGACCATACCTGCTGGACGGAACTGTTCGGTTAATGCGGTGTAGCGAACTCGAGCATCTTCCATGCGTTGGTAATAACCCAGAAGTTCCTTCCATGGTGCCGATAAATCTTTATAGGCAGCCAGAATCGCAACCAAACTACCAAAGCTAAGATCTCCTTTGATCACTAGGTAACCGCCGACAGAGTAGAAGAAAAAGGGCGTTAGCTTATCCAGAAAGTTATTTAGAAATTTAATGAAAAACTTTTTACGATAGATCTGTAAACGGATATTAAATATCGCACCCAAGCGACCTGCAAAATCCGCCAGTTCGAATTGACTGGTATCGTGAGCATGAACTTCATGGACGCCGGAAACCAATTCACCAACCCGGTCCGAAAGCTTGCGAACACGAAGCACGCGCTGCTTGTTCATCGCGGTTACTTGACGCTGAAGCTTGGGGATGACGTACATCTGAAGGGGATATAGGGCGATCGCCGCCAATCCTAATACCCAATCTTGCAGGAACATGAAGAATAAAATTGTGATCGCTGTGCCGCCTTGGAACGCAGGCATGGAAATGGCGTCACCCATAAAACCACCAAGCGGCTCGGTCTCCTTAGTGACCATGGAAACCACTTCGCCTTGGGAAACGTTTTGAAAATGCAGCAGGGGGAAACGGGTCACCCGTTCCAGCAAGGTATAGCGCAACCGGCGCAACAAGCGTTCACCGATCATGCCGCGATAGACATTGATGAAGTATTTAAATCCGCCGTTGATGAACACCAAGGCTAAAAAGAGAGCACACAGCGTGTATAAATATTCTAGCTGACTAAATTCAAAGCCAAAAATGTCTTTAGGGAATTGGACTTTTCCTGGGTCCTTGCCGCCGATGGCTTTATCAATAATTTCTTTTGGAACCTGATATGAGAGATACAAAAATGGAAACGAGCACGCCGTTAACAGCAGAATCAGAACCTGCTGTGGCTTGCTGAATTTCTGAATATAACCAAAGATACCGCTTTCCATCGGCTTCCCCCTGTCTGGCCGAGCGCCACTGAAATGTATCTAATATTTTGGGTGCAAAGACGGCGTTCTGCCGTGCCTAACTCCCCTGTTGAGTGAGAGGTTAGCGCAATTTTTTTATATGTACCATGGTGTTAGTGAAAAAAGTTCGAGAAAAAGTTATTAATTTCCTGGATTAGATGCCATGTCCCTGATTCTGTAAATGTCAGTCAGAAGGCTGGCAGTCTTTGCTGCGCCAGTGACACCCAAGTCTTTAACTTCCATAGCGGGAGCCTTATAGGCACTGTTTATGGCTACTGCGAGCGTCGTAGGTGTCACGTCACTTTCTTCAACAAGCTGAACCAAACCAAGCTTTGCAAGCAAACGTGCGCGAACTAATTGTTCTGTTTCCTGCGGTGTTGCAAAGGGAACCAGCACTGCTGGGGGTCTTTCAATGAGTATATCCATCACCGTGTTGTAGCCGGCCCTGGAGATTGAAACCGCACAGTTGCGAAGCAGGGATAGATAATCCGTACGGTGACGTTCCACAGTGATGCCTTTTTCGGCGTGGGCTATTAGATTGTGAAATTGATCTTCTGGCATGCCGGTGCCAACTAAAATTCGCCATGGTGCGTCGGCAAGTTTGGTCAGCGAACGAGCTTTCATCGCAATCTCCAGCAACGTTAGGCCGACCCGACCGCTGCCAGCTGTAACAATAACTTCGCCCTGGCCGATCTCGCTCTTGGGTAAGATTTCTCGTTCTCCCACGTAGCCCGTGTAATAAATTTTGGATTTGAATTTTTCGGTGACTGGAACTGTGGCTTCCAGTGGAACTAGGGTCGGATCACCGTGCACCAAGATCGCGTCATACCAGCGCTCAATTTTATCGGTAATCTCGTCATACCGCTCGGGTCTGGACTTTGGTTCCAGGATGTCACGAATCGAAGCCGCAATAAGGGGCTTAGGCGTCGTTTGGGCTGCGCGTTCAAGTAGAGGGTCCAGTTCAAACCGCATCAACCGCCGACCGAAGGGAAATGTTTCCGTTATCAAAACATCAGGGCAGACACGTGTGAATAAATTTAGCAGCCGTTCTTTGCGCGACTCCCGCCACAACTCATCAACAGGTTGGCCAGTTTCATCAACCAGGGTTTGAAAGCTGGAATCGGCGGATTTGCAGGGCGGAAGCTGCTCAAATGAAGCGCCGCCAAGATCGAGTCCCGGAACGGGCATTCCACCGGAAACATAGGTGATATCAAAACCGGCCTTTACCAACTCTCGGGTTACAGCGGCAGCGCGCATTTGATGTCCGACCCCCATCAGATGCTGGACATAAAATAGTACCCGGATTGTCATTTTTGGCCTGCTCGGGAAAAGCCTATTACCCAAAACATGAATTTATGTGTTAGCGTCATGGTTGCGAGTACCGATAAGAAGCAAGCGACGGGTGTCAGAATGATTCCTGTTGAACAAGCAAGGTAACAGGATCACGTTCGATGGCAAGGTTTGGGGTCGCGGCGCTGGTGATCAAGGCGCTCAAGATAGAGATTTATAAAATTATTGAATCGAGTGCCCCCGGTGACCGTCGCCGGGGACGGTGGTTTAATCGTTTTATGGTGTTTTTGATCTTAACGAATGTCGCCTGCGTTGTCCTTGAGACTGTAGAGGCGATTAATCAGGAGCTCAGCGAGTTTTTTTATACCTTTGAGCTGATTTCCGTTGTGATATTTACAGTCGAATATGTTTTTCGTTTATGGGTTTGTACCGAGCACGATAATGAGGCCTATACCCATCCCATAAAGGGGCGCATCAAGTATGCAATGTCGCCCTTGGCGCTTATCGATTTATTGGCGATCGCTCCTTTCTTCTTAGGGATTTTCTTTTCGATTGATCTCCGCTTTATGCGGGTTTTCCGTATCCTCCGGCTGTTGAAATTGACCCGCTATAATCCTGCGTTGGAGAGCTTTGGCGCTGTGGTTCGGACAGAAGGGTCTGCACTTGGCGCCCTCTTTATGCTGATTATGGTTCTCGTCGTGGTCTTTGCCTGTTTGGTTTATATGGCAGAGCACATTGCGCAACCGGATGCCTTTGGCAATATCCCCAAAGCAATGTGGTGGGCATTGGCGACACTGACGACAGTTGGCTATGGCGATATAGCCCCGATTACGCCCTACGGAAAAGTTATTGGCTCGATGACAATGCTCTTGGGGGTCTGTGTGTTCGCTATCCCGGCCGGTATTTTAGCCAACGGTTTTGCGCGTGAAATCAGGAAGCGGGAATTTATCATCACCTGGCAACTGGTGGCGGCAAATCCAATATTTTCAAAGCTCGATGCCCTGCATGTTTCGGAGGTTGCAAATCTTCTGCACCATAAATCGGTACCGCCCAATTTCACCATCGTGCAAAAACGCGATCCCGCTGATTCGATGTACTTCATTGCCAATGGCGAAGTTGCGGTTCAGGCCCCCGGAGGAGCAGTCCGATTGGGGAAGGGGGATTTCTTTGGCGAGATTGCGATTCTAACCGCCTCAACCCGAACTGCGACAGTGGTATCGCTGACGGAATGTGACTTGCTGTATTTGCTGGTGGAGGATTTCGAGCATCTATTGTCAGCCGATCCCGATTTGAAAGACGTCCTCTCCAAGGCAATGAAGGAACGCTTGGAACAATTGGAGCATGCGCACTCCTAGGCGTTAATTCCAAATTTAATTGCCAATCGGTCAATGCCGACTTCTAGGGAAAAAGCGCTTCGGACACGATCCATACCGGCTTTTCCCAAGCGTTCACGGAGTGCCGGGTCTCTTATCAATGTTTCTAGTTTTGCGGCAAAGATACTTGCATCGTCAGGGGGAACCAACAGTCCGGTCTCACCATCAATGATCAGTTCCGATGCATCCGACGCCGTTGTTGTCAGGCATGGAACCGCCTGACTTTGTGCTTCCATCAGGACGTTGGGAAGGCCGTCCCGGTCGCCATTGGCGGCAACACGGCAGGCCAGAACAAATGCGTCACAGGTTCGGTAGTGATCTAGAACCGTTGTTTGGGGCTGTTCGCCTAACCAGGTAATTCGATCTCCAATGCCGGCCTTTTCAGCTTGGCGCTTGAGAGGTTCCAACAATGGCCCCGTCCCGATATGCACCAGTCGCCAATCCAAATCTTTGGGTAAGAGCGCAAGCGCCTGGAGTAGACAATCATAACCCTTTTTTTCAACGGCTCGACCAACGGAAAAAAGCTGCACAGATGGCGAATTATTGCGGGTGTTTCCCTGTTGAGGGAACCGAGAAAAGTCCAGTCCATGATAAACCAATTCAACATTTTCGGGTTTTGGTGCCAGTGCTGATAGGTGCTCCGCATTTGTTTTAGTGCAGGTTACGAGCCACTCCATATCAGCCAATTTGTTGCGTTTGTCCCATTCAGGTGAGGTCCATATGTCGATGGCGTGGGCTGAGCAACTCCAGGGCAGGCCAGTCATCATGGCGGCGTACCGAACAATCGTTGCCGGTGCATGCAGGAAATGCGCGTGCAGATGTTTGACGTCGCTGGGAAGTTCGCTGGCTAGAACCAAGGCATGGCCGAACTTCCTAAACCGCCCAGGGGTGGGGTCCTTCAAGAGGTCTTTAAGGAGGGCTCGGCGGGCAAATTTATAGCCAGGCTTGGTTCGCACGGATCGCCAAGCGCGCCAGACTCGCGCTGGGGCTTGATGCATATATTCCGGCAAATAGGTTATCGGCGCCTTGATTTCATCGTGGACTGGATGGCGACCAAGACCGGTTGATCGTTGCGAGTAAATTCGGATATCCAGGCCGCGTCGTTCCAGCGCCAGAATTTCCTGAGCAACGAAGGTTTCTGTATAGCGTGGATACCCCTTGAGGACGAAGACTACCGGCGGGGGCATATTATTTGACGACAGCGAGCTTCGCCTTGGGTGAGCCCGGGGTGCTGAGCCATGTATCGACCATTGCGTTGATATTAGACAGACCGTCCAACAAGCCCGGCAGCCTCACGTCCGAAGGCCTCGGTTGCGCGGCTAAGCCCCGAAGATGGGTCGCCATTAACTTAGGGTCGCGGGTGCCGTCATCAAGTAACATGCGTGCGAGTCCCAAATCATCTGCCCGTTTTGCTCGAGTATACTGTTCCTTACCAGGGACCGTTCTCGGAATGATAACACTCGGCTTATCGAACGACAGAATTTCACAGAAAATGTTATAGCCCCCCATGGCGACAACCCCAGCCGCCCCCATGTATAGGCTTTCCACATTTGGGTGGAAGGAAATGGCGTGGATCTTTTCTTGGTTCGCATTGATACGTTGGATACGCTCAATAAATTCTTCCTGAAGGTTGGTGTTCATAAATGGCCCCATCAGGATATAGGTGGAATACGGAATTCCTGAATCATATTCATAGGCTCGAAGCACCCAATCCACCAACCCCTCGCCATCACCACCACCGCCGGTAATGGCCAGAAGATACGGATCGTTACTGATCATGGGAACTGGGTTGGTCCGCGAGAGGGAGATTTCCGATGGCGACAACGACCGCCGCAGGTAACCTGTAAATCGAGTTTTTTGAGAGACGTCCACCGACATGCCTTTCTCAGCAATCGGATTATAGATATCGGGGAGGCCGAAGACCCACACATTGTCGTAAAGTTCTTTGACCGGAATTTCCTCATTACGGAATTCCCAGGTTTCAGCCGTACCGTCCACGTTGGGAATGTCACGATAACCTAAAACCAATCTCGTTCCTTTGGCCTTCAGCATGCGCAGCGCGTCTTCGGCTTCGTTGCGAAGGCCTAGGGGTTGGTGATCAACCAGGAAAATATCAGGCTCAAAAATTTCCGCGGTTTGGTAGATCAGCTTGGATCGAACCTTGAGAATTTCTTCGGTCGTCATATCCAGCTTAAGCGACCGCAGGCGACCACCTTTACGTTCTTTGATGACGCCTGGAATGCGAGTAAAATCAACGCGGTCATGAAATTCAAAACTGCCCGCGACGGGTGAGCCAGAAATAATAAGAACTGACAGATCACCGCGATGGTCAACCAGCGAATGGGCGATCGCCATGCATCGGCGCAAATGGCCAAGTCCATAGCAGTCGTGGCTGTAGATTAGCAGCCGTGCGCGGCCTTTTCTACGTGGCATATCCTGACGTTCCCCCGAATAAACCAGACGCCCCCTGGCGAATCCCTGTGGTTTTGCCGTACCTTAACCGGAGTTTTAATGGTGGTGCAAATTTTATTTAGTCGGCGGTCGTCGTACGAGAAGATTTGCACATTCCGGCAACCCGTTCGGCGCGGCGCAGACCCTTATCCAGGGCTGCCATCGTTTTCGACATATCGGGGCTATCATCCCGCAGCCAGACCCGGGCGGCGTTCAAATAAACCAGCGCCAGACCTTTGGTTCGAAGCAGGCCTTTTAGTCCCCCTGACGAGATCCCTGCGGCTTCGAGCATCCATGCCATCGACATCATGAACCGCGGTGCTGACAACAGGCCCGTCAATGGATCACGCGGTAACTCACGTGCGATTGCCTTGATCGCATCCTTGTGGGCATTCAGGGCATCGAAACGGCTCATCAAAACATCAAACAAACGGTCACGCGCAGGCTCGTCAGCATTTCGTTTTTCTGCCAGGACGGCCTGATCAATACTTTCTAGTATCCCCCACAACAGTCCCGTCTTTGAGTGAAATTCGGTAAGGACCTCAGTCGGCTTTAATCGAGCTTTGGTCGCGATGTCAGCCATAGACAGCTTAGCCCAGCCGTCACTTTCAGCCAGCGACAATGCTGCCGTAATAATTTTCTCGCGATTGGATTTCTTTTTAGCCATGCTATCCCCCAGATCAACTGACAAGACCACACGAGGTGAGATGCGTGTGCTTAAAGATAGTCCTGGATGGCGCTAAAAGGAAGCGCTGACAAACAGTTTTATTAACCGGCTAATTCGCGAGACCGTTTGGTTGCGGCGTCAATAGCCCGGATAAAAAGTTGCTGCATGCCATCTTCAGCCATCAAGACATCCAAGGCAGCCGCCGTCGTGCCGCCGGGACTGGTGACATTTTGACGCAGAATTCCGGCGGCTTCAGGTGATTGGCGGAGGAGTTCGCCAGCCCCCGCGACAGTTGTTCGAGCGAGTTGTTCAGCAAGCTCTTTCGGCAGGCCGGCTTCAATCCCGGCTTCCGTCATGCATTCGGCGAGCAAAAAGATGTAGGCAGGCCCGCTGCCAGAGACCGCCGTAACAGGGTCCAATAGACCTTCATCCTCAACCCAAGCCACCTCGCCAACGGCAGACAGAAGTTTTCGGCACAGGGTGCTTTGAGCGTCCGAAACATTTGCATTGCCACATGCGACCGTCATGCCACGACCAACCGCAGCCGGCGTATTGGGCATGCTGCGAACGATGGCGGCATTCGTCCCAAGCTTCGATTCGAAATAATCGATGGTCTTGCCTGCCGCGATGGACAAATAAACGCAATCGCTTTCGGCAAATCGCGCATACCCAGGCGCGACATCGTCCATCATCTGTGGCTTGACGGCGAAGACGATGACATCGGGTGATGCGCTGGATGGCAGGGCATCAGGCTTGGCGACAGTAAAAACACCGTGTTGTTTACGTAGAGCACTGGCGGTTTCAGCAAAGGGTTCGACGACAGTTACGTTGCTGGCGGCATACTCACCTTCGAGCCAGCCCGCCAGCAGGGCACCGCCCATCTTGCCGCATCCGGCCAACAACAACGACGCCGACATAATTGATCAGGCCTCGCCGACCGGGTCCAGTATGGCTGCAGCGATTGCGTCTTCAGCGTTCTTTCCAGCCCAGATCACATGTTGAAATGCGGGATAGAAGCGCTCGCATTCTTCCAACGCGACTTCCAAGAGGTCTTGCACTTGTTCGCTGGTTGAGCCGCCCACCCCGCGCAACAACATGGTGTGCCTGTACATCGGCATGCCCTCATCATCACACAGCGCAAAGTGGCCGAGCCAGATGCGTTCGTTAATGCGCGCCAGAAGCTCATAAATTGTGGCGCGCTTTTCGGGTGGAACCCGGGCCTCAAACGCGCAGGTGAAATGCATCGCGCTCGCGGTTTGGTTCCAGGCGAAATAAAGGCTGTAATCGCACCATTGCCCGGGGGCTTGAACAGACATCTCCCCATCGCTGCGGCGTTCTGAAAACCATTCGTTCTCGTCGACCATGCGTTCGACCACATCGATTGGATTGGTGGCGAAGGATTCGTGTGAGACAGCGACGTTTGCCATGTGCCTAATTCCCTTTAATTGGCGCCCTATTTGGGCCCTGAAGGCTCGACCTACCAAGCTTTACACGTACCACATAATGTGTGCCGCGCAATATCTGGTGATTTCCCCCTCAACGGATACCAAGTATAGACTAATAAAACCCGGAGTCAGGCGCAAGAACCGATTTCATGGGATTTGTAATGAAGTTGTGGATAAAGAGGCGGCAGCCTAGGATAAGGGTCTTACGCGGCACAGGGTGCGTTCGGCCCTTAATTCAAAAAGTGAGGCGATTATGTTCGATATCCGACTTAACGATGAGCAGCGGGCGTTTCAGCAATTGGCGCGGGATTTCGCTGAAAATGAGATTAAGCCCATCGCACTGGAATTTGAAAGCCGACCGAACTGGGAAGACCGTATCCCGTGGGATGTCCTGAAAAAGGGCTCCCAGCTTGGCTTTCGGACCTTTGTACTGTCGGAAGAAAATGGTGGCACGGGAGTCTCAGACCACCTGACGTCCTGCCTTGTGGCCGAGGAATTGGCTGCCGCCGACACCGGCACGGCGTATTACTATATGCTGACCGCCCGGCGCGCGCGGGACTGGTTTGAATACCGCATGACGCAAGAACAACGGGACTATTTTGTGCCAAGATTTCTTGAGGACGATACCTATTTTACCACCGTCGCCATTCACGAACCTGACACGGACTTGGGCTTTGATTACCATACAGAGACGCCACCAGATGTCCGCTTTCGGACAAAGGCGGTCGAACAGCCGGATGGTTCTTGGGTCATCAATGGAGCTAAGAACTTCCAGACCATGGGCTATCTCTCCAAGTTGCTCGTCGTCATGGCGGACACCGATGAGGGGACCCGTGCGTTCCTAGTCGAGGGCGATTCGCCGGGGTTGGTGCGCCATCCCATTTCGAAGATTGGTCGGCGCATCGGCGACAATGCGGAAATTTTCTTTAGCGATGTGAAGGTGCCAAAGGGCCGCATTCTAGGGCCGCCGCCGCCAGGACGCACCGACATGGGCACCCTCATCACGATTGCAGCAATTACCTTGGGGCTTGGCCGCGCGGCCCTAGAGGAAACAATTAAATACACAAAAGAACGGGTCTCTGGCGGCAAACCGATCATCCAACACCAAGCCGTCGGCCTGTATCTTTCTGATATGGCGACGAACTTAGAAGCTGCACGTCGGCTGATCTGGACGGCGGCGTGGGCAAAGGATCATCCCGAAGCCTTCGAAGACGGAAGTGCCGAATCTCAGCCTTACGAGATAATGGCGACAACATTCACCGGCAAGGCCGTGCAGCGGCTGACAGAACAAGGCATGGAACTATTTGGCGGCATGGGCGTTGTTTCAGGCATGCCCATCGAGAAATACGTCCGCGATGCGCTCATACAAAAGCACATCTCGTTCCAATTTCAACTTGGGTTCCGGATTGCCGAAACCTTAGCCGGATATAAAAGGAAGCTGAACCCGTTGCTCATTGGTGGGAACTAGCGGCGGTTTCTAAGTAGCTAGAAATTTAGGGGTACCCTAATCAGGGTTCTTCCTTACTCCGGCAGTAATTTGAGGAACATAAAATGAAACTTGAAGGTTCTTGTCATTGTCAGTCCGTAAAATTTTCTGTGAACTCTAGACATCCATATCCCTTCAACATCTGCTACTGCTCCATCTGTCGCAAAACTGCCGGGAGTGGTGGGTACGCTATAAATCTGTCCGGCGATGCCGATACATTGGAAGTTCAAGGCAAAGAGCACGTGTCTATTTATCGTGCAAAGAAAACGGATCCTACCACCAACGAAGTAACGGAAAGCCTCTCCCAACGTCATTTTTGTAAGATTTGTGGTTCTCACCTTTGGTCTTGGAACTCAACATGGCCCGATCTACTGCATCCACAAGCTGGTGCTATTGATACTGAACTGCCAGAACCACCTGAACATAGGTATATGATGTTGGGTTCTAAGGCATCATGGGTTCCGATGATGCTGGCTGAAAATGATCAGACCTTTGAAGAGTATCCAAATGAAAGCATAGCGGATTGGCATAAACGATTGGGTTTAACTCAATAGGGCTACTGCATCCTAAAATTGATCGCTTTTCTGTCGATAGCGGATATTAATCTTTGAAACATCCAATTTCAGGGGGCAGAGCGGAGCATATTTGAGGCAGCGTAAAATTTCCGATGTTGACTCTGAGCAGAAATTATTTTGACCCCATGGTAATCAAGCAAACGCGCAGTCTGTAAAAGCTGATTGAAGTTCTTAAAATTTTGCTCGAGGTCCCGGAGAAGCGGGGATGGGTGTACACGGTGTGGCAGGTGAGATTTCCTTGATTACTTTATTTAACAAACCGTGTTTCCCCTCAACGTCCAGCCACCCCCACTGACCGCTGGGGTTGACCTCAAGAAAGTAGTAAACCCCTTTGCCAAGAAGAAAATCCAGCCGGCCAAAGTGCAGTCCTAGCCTGTCCATGAAAGCAAAGATTTTTTTCTCTGTGTCTTCGGGCAGAATATGGGGCTGCCATTCTCCGCTGGTCTCGTCAGCCGCCAACTCACGCCAATCGACGGTTTTGTCCATGAAGGGCCTTCGGTCCAGTTCGAACGCAAACGCCTCGTCACGAACCACTTGTACCGTAACATCGGTCTCCGCCGTGATGCATTCCTGAACGAACCACGGCACTCCGGGCGATAGCTGGTCTGTGTCCACCTTAGTTGTAAACAGGGTGGCGCCCTCGCTCTCCGGACCGATTGTCTCAAATGTCAGGCTTTTGGCGACATAATCCCGCCCTTTGGCTTTTTCGAACGGTGCCCCGACGGAGAATTGAAAGGTAGGGACATCAAAAATGTCCCTGGCCGCGTCCAACTGCACAAACTTTCCAACCCGCGCATCGACAAGTGGTTCGACGAGAACAATTTTTCCGTCCGCCCATAGTAGGTTTGCGATTTCCCGAAGCGCATACCACATTTCTTCCTCGTAGTAGCGATCTTCGTCTCCGACGTCTTCGCCGGGAAACATATCCTTGGAGCGCCAGGGCTTTCCCAAAAGGAACTTGGTCGTAGTCCGGGACTCAATCACGCGGCCAGTGGGGTCTTCGATGCGAAAGCCGCCTGGGGTTAGGCTTAGTTTGTAGTCCCGCCACAGGTCGAAGTTATAGCGAAAGACGCCATCGGTCCCCATGTCCCGTATAATGAGATCAACGGTCGTGTCGAACGACGTGGTTAGAACAAACAGCATCATAAATCCGGCGCGCGTCGGCACCACCGCATGTTGCGAAACGTAAAAACTGCCCTTCACCGCGCCTTAGCCGCCATGGCGGAATAGACGCCGGGGAGAGTGTGTCTTTTACATCGGGCTGGGATCGCCCTCGCGACTTTTTGCTTCCCCATCGAAAGCGGTCGAACTCTTCATGCTAAGCCTGATAAGCTCGGTATCATTACCAGCCCAACGTTTCAGGTCTGCATGGTCATAGGCCCCGGCATGAGACGCCACTTGCGTCCTGGTCACGGCGCGTTTCGGTCTTGCTAAATCTGCTATGGTGATCATCTCTAGACTCCCCGAAGGTAGTTTTGGACAACAGGATTCTGGAACAAACTGGTGGCCTGAGTCAACTATTATCCTTTTCGAACCGCCCAGCGGCGAGGCGGGCATAAAGGGGACAGTCCTTGAGCAGCATTTCATGCCTGCCTTCTGCAACGATGCGCCCGTTCTCGACAACCGCGATGCGCCCGGCTGAAAGGACGGTAGATAGTCTGTGAGCGATAATCAGCGTTGTCCGATTTTCCATCAGGGGGCCGAGAGCCTGGGCGATGGCGGCTTCGTTTTCAGCATCAAGAAACGACGTTGCTTCGTCGAGCAAAAGCACTCTTGGGTCTCTTAGAATCGCTCGCGCGATCGCCAGGCGTTGACGTTGGCCGCCTGACATTTGCATACCCTTTTCGCCCAGAGGCGTTTCGTATTTTTCGGGAAGACTCTCAATGAAGTCACTGATTTGAGCCGCCGTGGCGGCGGTGATAACCTCATCATCGGAGGCTGCCGGGTGCCCATAGCGGATGTTGTCGGCAATTGAGGCCGAGAAAAGCACCTGCTCTTGGGACACCCACGCTGCCGCGCCTCGCAGGTCCCTGGGGTCTAAGCTGCGCACATCGGCTCCATCCAGCGAAACCGTGCCGCCATCCGGGTCATAAAATCGTAGCAACAGCTGAAACAGCGTGGTCTTGCCCGCCCCCGAAGGTCCTACCAAGGCGATGGTTTCGCCGGGCTCGATACGTAGGGTGAGGCCGTTCAAAACAGTGCTTTCCGGCCTGGACGGATAGGCGAAGGTAACGCCGTCGAATGTGACTTCTCCGCCACCGTCAGGCAGCGGCACGGGATTTTTTGGGGCGGAGACGCCGGGCTGCTCATCGAGCAGTTCGAACATCCTTTCCGTCGCTCCAACTGTCTTGACGTACTCGCTGTACACGTCGGACAATGCCGCCATCGATGTTCCCGCGAACACCGCGTAAAGAACGAATTCGATCAACTGAGCACTGGTGGTTTCGCCCTTCAGCACATGCAGGCCGCCAACGTACAGCACCAACATGACCGCCGTCAGCACCAGACTGACCGAGATAAAGGTCAATTGGGCGCGGGTCTTGAGCTGCTTGCGAACTGCGCCAAAGCCCTGCTCAATCAGAACATCCAGACGGCTCGCTTCTTCGTCTTCGCGAGTGAAGGCTTGCACAGTCTGCAAAGCGCCGAGCGATTCCTGGAACAAGCCACCGATATTGGCTTGGTGGTCTTGCGCCTCCCGCGACAGCCTACGCACCCGCTTGCCGAGCATAACGGTAATCGCTACCACCACTGGAACCACCAAGACAACCCAGACCGCTAATTTGGCGTCGGTAGTGAACATTAGGGCAATCGCCCCGGTCAACTGGACGCCCGAGCGCAGCACGATCACCACCAGTGTACTCAGAGCCGCCAGCAATATGGTGGAATCAGTGGTGAACCTGGAAAAAAGATCACCCAGCGGGCGGGTCTCGAAAAAGGCCTGCGACAGGTTGACCAGATTGCCATAAATAGCGGCTCGTATGTCGGCGACCACCCGCTCTCCGGTCCAGTTCATCAGGTAAATGCGGGTGGCCAAGGCAGCCGCGAAGACCAAGACGAGGACCAAGGTGACCTGAAAAGCACCATGTAGCACTGCTGCGTCACCCCGGGAAAACGCCTGATCAATCAAAAAACTAACGGCCTTCGGAATGGCAAGCAGCGAAGCGGACGCAACCAGCAGTGAAACCAGGGCAACCACAATGCGGCCCGTATAAGGCGACACAAATGGCCAAAGGCGTTTCAGTGTTGTCATAGTAAAGTAGCCTAATGTTGCCCCGATGTATTGTGCGGCCAACTTTAGCAGAAATTAACAAAGAAAGAAGAACGGGACGAACGCATTGAATCACCAAAAATAAATGAATGCTCATAGCTACACCCGGACTCCGTCAATACCGTCCGACGATGACTGCTAAGGGGCAGTATGCAATGGGGGGCTGTCAGGGTTCGGTGGTTTTAAAGGCGGAACGCGGTGTGTTCTTGGTCGAATATTATTTACGAGAAAATTTTACTCAACGATCTTGCAGATTGGTCCGTTGATCTCACCCGGATTGCGGTCGATCAATTCGACCAAAAATCCGTTGGGGTCTTCAACAAAAATTTGATACATGACCGGATTTTTAAACAATCGATCCCAGTAAGGAACGCCGGCTTCGATCAAACGGTCAACGGCATCGCGGGCCTTCTCAACAGTTAAGGCCATATGGGTTTGGCCTCCGGCATCGGTTAAATCTTCCCTGGGGGTGTTGGTTCCATCGATTGATCCATCCGAATCTTCGACCAGATGGATAATTGGCTTCTCTCCCGCATAGAGCCAATATCCTTTTGATGGCAATGCGCTGGGACGGTGTCCTTGTTCCAGCCCAAGCAAATCCTCATAGAAATGCCGTGTGGCTTCCAATTTGGTGGTTCGAATTCCCCGATGGTTCAGATCAATTACTTTCATTGTTTTCTCCACCCCGTCATTGATGAACGGGCGTTCTACGGTGCCAACGCGCCTGTTGCCGTCGCTATTTCTCGACTGAACTTGGCGATTGTGTCACTCATCGCCGACACCATGGCCTCAAACGATCTACCATTCGAGCGCACCGTGTAGACCGATCTTCGGGTGAAAAGAATTTCTCGGCCGCCTTTGCCAAAAACATTCCAACGAACAATTAATGTGCTGTTACCGCCAAGCTGTCCGTCGAACCGAACAACCTCTGCTGAAACTTGATAGCCGATGGGGATGGAGCTTCGCCAAGGATAAATGGCAACCCGATCGGTTCCCAAAAGGATCGACAAATTTTCGGCCAGAACCCGCGTGAAGTTATCTTTCAGCGGTTCTGCCCACTGATTAAATTCATCAAGGTCGATTTTGTGGCGTGTCGATTTTGTGACAATTTGGGGTCGGTCTAGATGGGGTGGCAAAACAATTGGGCCGACACCTAAGGAGATGTCGGTGCTTCTTTTTTTCGTTGGTTTTTCAGCCACTAATCCGTCAGGCGTCGATAATACAAAAAAGTTTGGCGGGGGTGTCACGCTGCCGCCGCACGCTGATACGGAAAAGGCAACAATCGCGAAAACGACCCCTAGCTTAAATGATCTTAGTGAAGTCATCGTCGTTCTCCCTGTCCGCCTTTGCCGTAGATCAAAGCGTTCGGATTGCGCTCGAGATAAGATGTGAGCAATCGAATTGATCGCGCTGCCGCCGCCAGTTCTTGCAATGTTGTCGCGAGGTCATATCGAAGAGCAGATTTGTCTGAAACCGCATCGTCGATAGATGTAAGAATTTCATGTACTTGATTGAGCGTCTTTTTAACTTCGCCTCTTACGTCTTGGTTCACATTGCTGACAACGCCATCTACATTCTTAACCAGACCGTTGGTGTTTTTAACCAAAGCGCTGGTTTCACGCAAAATCGTATCAAAGCTTCGGACGGCCTGAAGAAGTTCAGGGGCGGTAACAAGCTGTTCCGCGCCTTTCGCTGTGGCTGTCAGGCTCTTCGTCAACTCCACCAAGGGAAGCTTTTGCAACTTGGTAATAAGCTCCGTAATCGAATTGGTAAATTCGTCCAATGTTGTCGGGATCGTGGGGATTTCGGGGAACAAGTTATCCCCCCCAATCAACCGCGCCGCCGCCTTCGGGTGAAAATCTAAATCCACGAACAGTTGGCCTGTCAGGAAACTCCCGGTCTTGAGCTGCGCCCGCATGCCTTTTTGGACAAAGGTCTCCAATTGATTTTCATAGGCGCTCCTGTTCCGTTCGCCAAGAATGGTGAAGCGTTCTGGTTCGATCTCGGCAATGACTGGTATTTGAAAAATATTTTTTTTCGCATTGAATTCGAGTTTGACGTCGGTGACTTCGCCAACTTTTATACCCCGGAATTCGACAGGGGCACCCAGCGCAAGCCCGCGAACCGAGCCATCAAAGTACATTATGATCGGTCTTTTTTCCACATAACTCGCTTCCTTAATTTCTTCTCGGCTGCCATGAAGAGGAAACGTGTGTCCTTTTTCCGCCGGGTCGCCGGCGTCTAAATTTGTTGGTGTTTCAAATGCGATGCCGCCAACAACAAGCGCTTGTAGGGACTCGGTGCCAATCTTCATCCCGTCGGCATCAATTGACACATTCACACCGCTTACGTTCCAGAAACGGCTGCTCAGGCGCACGAGTTTATCGTGCGGCGCATGGATAAATATATGGATCAGAATAGTGCGGTTGTCTTTTGCCAACTCATGGCCGAGAACCTCGCCAACCTTTATGCCCCTATAATTTACGGGGGAGCCATTGGAATATGACCCCATCTTGGCGGTCTTTAACACGTACTGGCGACCTGGCGCATCGGCCTTGATCACGGGGGGTGTTTCCAGGCCCTTAAACGTCTCCCTCTCGGCACCTCCCTTTCCAGGGTCGATTTCGATGAAGGCGCCCGAAACAAGCGTTCCTAAACCTGACACACCAGATGCCCCAAACCGAGGGCGCACGACCCAAAATCGGGTAGTGTCCGTCAGGTATTCTTCGGCACCATGTATGAGCGATGCCGTGACAACGACGCCTGAAAGGTCATCCGTCAGCCCAACTGTCTCTACAACACCCACCTCAACGTCCTTGTATTTGAGCTTGGTCTTGCCAGCCTCAAGCCCTTCGGCTGTCTCAAAGGTAATCGAAATTGTCGGTCCCTGTTCGCTGACCGTTGTATAGGTGAGCCACGCCCCGATCAAAACAGCAACAATCGGAATAATCCATACCGTTGAGATTCTAGACCTGGTGGTAACAGTAACCTCAGGGATGTCATCTTCTGGGGGCGTTTGGGATTTTTTAGCCATCTGTATCCTCCACTGCATCCCACATGAGACGAGGGTCAAAACTCATCGATGAAAACATAGTTAGAATGACAACGGCAGCAAATGATGTTGCACCCGCACCCGGCTCAATGGTCGCAATGGTTCCAAGCTTAACCAAGGCTACAAGGATTGAAATCATAAAGATATCAATCATCGACCACCTGCCCACGGCTTCGATCACCCGATAAAGCACCGTTCTGTCGCGGGGACGCCATATTGATTTGAATTGGATCGATAACAAAAGGTATGAAAGCCCGACCAGCTTTAAGACGGGGACAGCAATGCTGGCAAAAAAGACCAAGGCCGCGATCGGCAACTGATCCGCTTCGATGAGGTGAACAACACCGCTGTAGATTGTATCCGGCGCGCCCTTGCCGAAAGATATCACCGTCATTATCGGATACACGTTCGCCGGAATATACAGAACTGCTGCGGCAATAAGTAAAGCCCATGTGCGGTTGAGGCTGTCAGGTTTACGTTGATGCATGGATGTGCCACATCGGGGGCAGGCAGGGTGGGGATCACGTGCTAGCGATTTTCGATTAACAAGAAGGTCGCACGCATGACAGCTCACGAGCCCCGCTTTGGCAGCAGTGAGAGTGCCTGCACTCATTGGGGCTGCTCCACTTTTTCCCATACGATCCTGGGGTCGAAAGATGCGGTGGCGGCTGCAGAAACAATCAGCAACACGGCGAAGGAGTACAATGCAATTCCCGGTGTAATGGTCGCCAGATCGGAAAGTTTTACGTACGCGACAAAGACCCCCAGCATATAAACTTCTGTCATCCCCCAGGGATGAAGTAGGTCCAACACCCGAAAGGACTTCGCCAACATCCAGGGTCGCTTGTTCATTTTGAGAGGAATGAGGACATAGAGAATTCCCATAAGATTAACCAAAGGGAAGACGATGCTCATCAGCAAGACAACCATCGCAAGCCCCCAAAGGTCCGCGCGGTACATCTCAATAACGCCAGAAATCAGGGTGTTATCTTGTGACCGTCCTTCAAGTTCGAAAGACATAAACGGAAAAACATTTGAAATGATAAATAAAATAAGACCTGTGAATGCCAATGCTAGAGTCCGGTCCACACTGTTTTTTCGTTCCTGATACAATGTCGCACCACAGCGAACACACTTCGCCGTATGCTCATCGTCAACAGGCTTCACCCGGTGCAGAAGGTCACATTCGTGACATGCGATTAAGGTCGTTAGATCGCCATCGCCGCCGGTCACATCCAGTTTCTTGATTGGAGAACGCTTCGCCAATTACTCCCCCGACAATTCAGACCCTGACAATTCAGACAAGGACGGAGCGCCCTGGTTCAGTTACTTCTTTGTCTTCTTCTTCGGGCTCGCCTTAGCCAGCTGTGCTTCTAACTCCGCGACGCGCTTTTCCAGCTTTTCTTGTTCCGTCCGGGCTTTTTGCGCCATCGCTTTGACGGCTTCGAATTCGTCGCGCTGGGCAACATCCATTTCGGACAGCAGCCGTTCAAGCTGTTGGCGGACCAGGGCTTCGGCTTCGCCTTTCATACCGACGAGGGTGGATACCGCGCCATTGGCGACTTTTGCGAGATCGTCGAGGACCCGATTATTGCTTTGCATTGTGCCGTTCTCTAATTCGTTAAGATTTAAGGGGTATATTATGAACAGGAGCAGCTTTGGGTGCAACCGCTTGCGGGTAGCCGTGGCACACCCTATAAGTTTCGGACTTTAATTGGATTGGATTTGGTCATGTATGTGATCACCGGGGGGGCCGGATTTATTGGCTCCAATATCGCGGCTGTCATGGAAGAAAAGGGGTATGAAAACCTCGTCATCTGCGACGTGTTGGGCAGTGATGATAAATGGCGCAACGTTGCCAAGCGCGAACTGTATGACATCGTTCCGCCCGAGGGGTTGTTCGATTTCTTGGCAGCGCATGAGACCAATATTGACGCTATCATCCACATGGGAGCCATTTCCGCGACGACAGAGACCGATGCCGATTTAATCATCCAGAATAATTTCCACATGTCGATGGCACTTTGGCAGTGGTGTACGGAAAATCACGCGAGCTTTATTTATGCGTCTTCCGCCGCAACCTACGGCGATGGTGCCGAAGGCTTTGATGATGATGGCTCGGTCGAGGGCTTGGCAGGACTAAAGCCGCTGAACGCCTACGGCTGGAGCAAGCATCTGTTCGACCGACGCATAGCGCGGTCCATCCAGCATAACGATCCCCGTCCACCCCACTGGGCGGGCCTAAAGTTCTTTAACGTCTACGGCCCCAACGAATATCACAAAGAAGGCCAACGTAGTGTTGCCCATCAGGTATTTCCGATTGCACGCGATGGCGGCACCATGAATTTGTTCGAGTCACATCACGCTGACTACGAAGATGGTGGCCAGCTACGTGACTTTGTCTGGGTGGATGATTGCGTGAATATCGTTCTGTGGTTGCTCGAAAATAAAAACGTCAATGGTCTGTTTAACTGCGGCACGGGCCAAGCACGGTCGTTCCTTGATCTCGCCAATGCTGTCTATGCCTCGGTTGGTCAGGACCCAAAGATTGACTACGTGCCGACACCTGAAAACATCCGCGACAAATACCAATACTTTACCCAAGCCAATATGACGCGGCTGCGCGATGCCGGGTATGTCCATCCTTTTACGTCGCTTGAAGACGGCATTTCTGCGTATGTGAAGGACTACCTCATCGCCGAAGATAGCTACCGTTAAGCGCGTATGTTGTTCGCTTTACCGTACCCCATGATCGACCCGATCATTTTTTCCGTCGGACCGCTTGCTGTTCGTTGGTATGCGCTGGCTTATATTTTTGGGCTGCTCGGTGCGATTTGGTACATGAAGTCCATGACCCGGCGGCCACCGGAAATTGTTCGCGCCATAGACGTTGATGATTTTTTGATCTGGGCGATTCTTGGCGTAATTTTGGGCGGTAGGCTAGGCTACGTTTTATTTTATAAGTTTGGGTACTTTATCGATCATCCGTTGGCGATCTTTCAGGTCTGGCAAGGCGGAATGTCGTTTCACGGCGGGTTCCTGGGCGTAATTTTTACGACGTGGTTGTTTTCGCGCAAACGCGGCATTCCGGTCTGGGGGTTCGCCGACATGATCGCCTGCGCTGCACCCATCGGACTTTTCCTCGGGCGGGTCGCCAACTTTGTAAATGGCGAATTGATTGGTCGGGTGAGTGATGTCCCGTGGGCGATGGTGTTCCCTCATGGCGGCCCACAACCGCGCCACCCGAGCCAGCTTTATGAGGCTCTGCTGGAAGGTCTTTTCCTATTTTTGATTTTGTATTTTTTGCGACAGAACGAGGCGATTCGCCGCCGGACGGGTTTACTCACGGGGGTGTTCTTTATCGGTTATGGCTTAGCCCGAAGTGTGGCTGAACTGTTCCGCCAGCCTGACTACCATATCGGATTTCTCGTAGGTGGGACGACCATGGGGCAGTGGTTATCGGCACCTTTGATTCTGTTCGGCATTTGGCTGATCGTTCGCGCCAAGCCAGGGTCCTAGACTACGATGCCGGAGGTCGCCGATGATCTGCGCCGGTTGATTTCCAAACACGGCCCGATCTCCGTTGCCCAGTATATCGAAATTTGCAACGCGCACTATTATGCGACGCGGGACCCGTTAGGCGTTGCCGGGGATTTCATCACCGCACCAGAGATCAGCCAGATGTTTGGCGAGTTGTTGGGGCTTTGGTGTCTGGTGCAGTGGCGACAAATGGGCGCGCTTGATCCAATTTATGTGGTTGAGGCTGGCCCTGGTCGCGGCACACTGATGGCGGATTTTTTGCGAGCGGCCGGGCAGGACCCAGCCTTCATCCAAGCCCTCCGTCTTCATTTGATCGAAACCAGTCCAGTGCTTCGAAGCATGCAAAAAGAGACCTTGCATGTTGAGCCCGTGTGGTGTGACCGCCTTGACGATGTGCCAGAGGGGCCGATGTTATTCGTCGCCAATGAATTCTTCGATGCCCTGCCGATCCGGCAATTAGAACGGACTTCTGAAGGGTGGTGTGAACGATTGGTTGGTCTAGATGGCGACAACTTTTGCTTTATCGTTTCGGATAAAACCGAAAGCGGCGACTTTCCTAATGCAGAAGTCGGCGCGATCTTGGAAGACTGCCCTGCCGGAATTGAGATTGCCGAAGCTCTTGGCAAACGAATCGCCAATCACGGCGGTGGCGCTGTGATGATAGATTATGGGTATGCCAAGGCGGAACCTGCCGACACATTGCAGGCTGTTAAAAACCACCAATACCATTCCGTCTTAGATGATCCTGGCGAGGTGGACCTAACCGCACACGTAAATTTTGAACGCCTGTCCCAAGCAATAACCGAAGCCGGCGCAAATGTTGATATCTTTCTGACGCAACGAAATTTTTTGCTTACTCTGGGAATTGATAAGCGGGCCGAGATACTGAGTGCTGAAGCAACATCGGAACAGGCGGCAGAAATCAATTCTGCCCTCAACCGCTTGATTGGCGAGGACGAAATGGGCACCCTGTTCAAGGTACTGATTATTAATAATGAAACGACATGCTGACAACTGAAACCCTGAACGACGTAACAGGCATTCGCCACGGCTTCTTCACCCGTAAAGGCGGTTGCAGCCAAGGCATCTACCGCGGCCTCAACTGTGGTTACGGTTCCGATGACGAAACCGACGCGGTGCGTCAAAATCGAACGCGCGCGGTGGAAAAACTGGGCATGGAGGGTGTTGTTCTAAACACGGTCCATCAAATCCATTCGCCGAATGTCGTTGAAGTTAAAGAACCATGGGAAGCGGATCAGGCACCAAAAGCCGATGGTATGGTCAGTCGCCATGAAGGAATTGCCCTCGGCATATTAACAGCTGATTGCGCGCCGGTCCTGTTCGCCGATGCTAATGCTCGTGTAATTGGTGCCGCCCACGCGGGGTGGCGTGGGGCCAAGGAAGGCGTCTTAGGCGCAACAGTCGGTGCCATGGTCGATCTGGGTGCCGACGTAAATCGAATTCAGGCCGCTATCGGTCCCTGCATTCAGCAACGGTCTTATGAAGTTGGGCCTGAATTCCATCGTGGTTTTGTTGACGAAGATAGTAAATCCGCCGAGTTCTTCGTGGCGTCAACTCAAGCCGAGCATTTCATGTTTGATCTGGCAGGATACGTCGAACGTCAATTGCTCGCCTTGAGTCTGGAACAGGTGGACGTGGTGGATGTTGATACCTATACAGACGAAGACCGATTTTTCAGTTACCGTCGTGCCACCCACCGAGGAGAATCAGATTATGGTCGTGGGTTGTCGGCGATCTTATTGACCGGATGATTAATGCTCCTTGGTAGAAAGGGGGAAATATGCCCTACATGATGTTTATGGCGGTGGCGCTGGTCTTAGGGCTTATGGCGTCTTGCGCGATTTTGTGAAGAAGTGCTGGCTTATGAAGGGGTGCTGGAAATTCCTGATTGTGGTCTTCGTTCTGTCGGCGTGCGAAGCGGGTGAGCCGACGTCAATCGCAGGCTTCGAAATCTGGCCTAAATCCAAGGCCGAAGTAAACCAGAACTTAGGCGTGCGGGTTGAGCTTTTGGAAGGGCCGGCGGTGCCGATGGCCAGGCTTCTGGCGGAAGAAGTTTCGGACCGATTGGAAAAATCTCGTGTCCCGGCAACCATCGACCCAACCCGACCGAGCCGTTACATCCTTAAGGGCCGCACCGAACTCAATTTGTTGGGCAAGAGTGATGAGGACTATATCTACATAAAGTGGGAATTACAGGATAACGTTGGGCAGCCACACTCAAGGCGTCAAGGCGACCCGGACTCAGTGGGAATTTGGCGATCCTCGCATCATTCGCTCTGTCGGCAACGGCGCGCTCGGACCGATCTTAGCGATGCTGCCGAATGCGCCTAAGAAGAAACCAACGCCGGCAAGGGCACCTATCACCACGGCAATGGTGGTCAAACCCGTCATTGGCGCGCCGGGTGACGGCAACGTCGCACTCACCAACGCCATTGAAGCCGCGTTGCGGGCGGTCGACATCTTTATTACCAAGGACCCACGTCAGGCGGCCTATGCGTTGCAGGGTCATGTTGATGTCGGCTTGCCGGTGCAGGGCAAGGAACCGGTGAAAATCATTTGGACTGTCTCAACCGCGTCTGGCGCACTATTGGGCCGTGCAACCCAGGAAAATTTTGTACCGAGTCGAAGTTTGAACGCGGCTTGGGGTCATGTTGCTAATCTTGTTGCCGCCGCCGCTGTCGATGGCATTGAGCAAGTTCTGGATGGTTCTAGAGGTGGGCGGGTGACGTCACAGGAGATTTATACGCCACCACCGCCACCGGCCGATTTACCGCAAATTCCAGGCAGAGCTTTGCCGCCGCAATAACACCAAATCGTAATATTAGAGAATCACGTTTACAGTCCGAGCCCCTATTGGTAAGTTCCGCCGCGTCGCGGTGTTGTCATTAAATTTGGGACGATAAAGAGACCTTCAAAAATGAAGATTTTAACTTGTAATAGTAATCGTCCCA